>NZ_JAAQWU010000040.1:0-19799 GCF_012985695.1 Pseudomonas sp. WS 5027
ATGACAAGAGCATGCTCAGTAATCTTTATGCTTTGACCCAGAACAAAAATGAAGACATCTCAAAGCTAGATAATTTAGCGCTTATGATTGGAAGTTATCGATCGATTGGTCGGCTACTATAAGTAAGGTAGTGAGCTGCTAGGCGACTTAAGTAATTCGCAGGGTCTTTGCTAGTAGTTAAGAATCTCCACCCTCGATCACGACAGTAGGCTTTAGCGGCTCTAAACTTAGGTAGATAGGTTTTCCAATCCTTGCGAAAGTCTTCACGAAATTTCACCTCAAACAGCACTGGCGGCAAATGCGTCTCTTGATGATGATAGTGAATGAGCCCGTCAGGCGTATAAGTGCGCGCTCTGCCGTCCGTGCCGCGATAGTCCACCGTCAACGGCTGAGGCACGAAGCGAGAAACTGCCCGATCAAACCGGATCAGTTCCATCATGTCGCGTTCGAGGGTCGACTCGTATCTCCCTAGTCCAGGGACGGTACCCGTCACGCTTCTTGAGCTACTACGAATGAGTCGTACGGGGCTATCAACCAAAATCTCTGTCATTTTGCAGATTCCACTGTAGTCGCTAGTGGTTTTATCACTTTGCGATAGATCTTACACGCGAAGCCCTGCTTCGCCTCGCCCAGCAGGCCGACGGGATCGGCTCCGCGCTTCACGCCCTCGTCAGGCACCAGCCCGACAACACCAACGCGCTACTGGACGCCCTGGATGACCTGGACGCAAG
Organism: Pseudomonas sp. WS 5027; assembly: GCF_012985695.1. Classification (NCBI taxonomy): domain Bacteria; kingdom Pseudomonadati; phylum Pseudomonadota; class Gammaproteobacteria; order Pseudomonadales; family Pseudomonadaceae; genus Pseudomonas; species Pseudomonas sp. WS 5027. The sequence goes on from NZ_JAAQWU010000040.1 coordinate 732, forward strand.
CCGCCTAAGCGACGAACAGCTAGATCGGCTCGCGCAAATCGTTGAGGCACTGGCGATAGAGATCGATCAGGAGTACATGCGCCGGGACACCGGGGAAGAGTCGGTCACGGCGTAAGCCTATGGCGCGCTGCGCTGTAGGCTAGTAGCCCTTCAGGACGCGGAACTGCCCGCGCTCGCCGTACTCGGGGGCCTTGGTGTCTATCTCGGCACACAGCCGCTTCTTGTCGCCGCACACGGTCAACGTCGCCTTGCCGCCTCTGGCCTCCAGGTTGGCCACCTCGGCGCGTAGCGCGGCGATTTCAGCCGGTGACGGCACCACCAGCAGCACGATGCCCAGGACAACCGCCAGCAGCAGCCCAGCAGTACCGGCCCACAGCGCGCCCCATTGCCAACTGAACGACGCCGCCGCTTGGCTCAATCGCTGCTCGGCCTGCTCGGCACGCCCTGCAACGCCCTCCAGCGCGTTTACAGCGGGTTTTACCGACCCGCCTAGGGTTTGCGCCGTCTCGTCACGAACGGCCACCAGAGCGCCGCTGACGGCCTCTGAGACGGCAAGGCGCGTTGCCTTCTCGATGATCAGCGCCGACGCCTTGCCCGCCATCTCCATCTCACGCACAGCGGCGCGGGCCTGCTCGATGGTCTGATTCAGCTCGGCCCGCTGGGCCTCCAGCCGTTCCAGCGCCACCGCTGCCGCCTGCTGCTGCTCCTGGGCAACGGCCATCAGGCCGAACAGTTCCTGTTCACTCACGCTCATTGCATCGCCTCACATGCTGAAATCGGGGCCGCTGCGCCCCTTCGTGTTCGTCGGCCCGTCATTGCTCAAGGCCGCGTGTTTCGGGGCTTTCGCGGCCCGCTCCTGTGCTGCCTGCTCGGCGGCGCGCTCCTGGGCGACTTGCTGCGCCTCGGCCGCCAGCCGTGCGCGCTCGGCCTCGATCTTCGCGGCCATGTCCTGGGACTGCTGGAACCGGGCCTTGAACGCCTCCATGCCTGCGCTCGCCGCGCCGGCCACCTGCTGCCGGGCTGCACGCTCGGCGCGGGCCTGCTCGATGTCGATGATTTGCGCCGACACGCTGCCCAGCTCGGCACGATCAGCGGCCAACTGACGGCGGTCGTTGTTCACCTGGAGCCGGGTGACGGGGGCCAGCGGGGCGCGCTGCTCGCGCTCGCACTCCCGGCGTATGGCCGTCACCCGTGGGCCTTCGTGGATGGTCGGCAGGCGGTCAAGCTCGGCGGCGCGCTCCAGGTCGCCCGCCTCCAGCGCGGCGGCGCGCTGCTCGACCAGTGAGCGCCGGTCTACCCGCTCGGCGCTGCCTGCCCGCTCCAGGGCGTGGTTGGTGCGCGCCTCGATCATCGCCCGCACCCACTCGACTTCCTGCGGCCCGCGCTTCACGTCGTCCAGCTCGCGGGTCTTCTCGCCCAGCTCGCCGGTCGGCTCAAGGCGGCGGGTGGTCATCAGGATGTGGGCGTGGTGGTTGCGCTGGTCGCCCTCCCGGTCGGGCGTGTGTACGGCCAGCGTGCCCGCTGTGCCGTAGCGGTCGGCCAGAGCCTGGGCGATGCCCTGGGCCAGCTCCCGGCGCTGGGCCGGGGTCAGCTCGGCGGGCAGGGCCACCAGTACCTCACGGGCCACGCGGGCATTCTTGCGAACCTCGGCGGCTTCGGCCCGGTTCCACAGCTCGGCGGATGGCTGCGGGGCCATCCCTTCGGGCGCAAAGCTGGCGACGTGTTCCACGCCAGTGCGCCGCCGGTAGTCGTGGACTTCGCCGGTACGCTCGTCGGTGATCTCTTCGCCGTTTCGATAGGCAGCGGCGGCAGTGGCCGAGCGGCCGCTGCTTCTGCTGACTGGCTTTACCGATGTGGAGTAGATGGCCATGGCCGCTGCTCTGCTCTTGATCTTGCTTTGTCGGCGAAGCCGACCGCGCTGCAAACGAAGTTTGCGTAAGTGCGCCCTTCTCTTCTTTCAGGGTCAGACTGTGCACGCCAATACTCTAGCGTAGAATCAAAAAATCAGACACCATTAGACACCAGCAGAGGGAAAGCAAATATGGCTGATTTAGAAGCGCTCAAACTCAAACGCGACCAACTCAATGCACGTATTCAGCAGGCAGAAGCACGACAACGCGCTACAGCTAAGAAAGCTGATGATCGGGTTAAAGTTTTGGTGGGTGCGGCTGTACTTCATCAGCAGACACAATCAACTGAAAAGCGTGCCGCCCTATTGTCACTGCTCGACAGTTTCCTAACCCGGCCTGCTGAACGTTTGGCAGTTTTGGGGGAAGACGGGCAAGGATCTGAGGCGTTCAAACGATTGGTGTCTGGGGGTACTGAGTGAGTTTCTGGATAACGGTCTACCTGAATCCAGATGCAGATGACCGCAATGCAGAAAACACCCTGGCTTCGTGGGAAGGTCCCCTACACAGTTGGAACGGTTTCAAGGATCTGATTGCGGCCGGAAAGCTTACACAAACGCGCGCTGACTTCTTCCCAAGCCTGTACAGGGGTCTAGCCTGTGACGTGCTGCCCATTCTGCCAGTGGTGAAGAGGCCAAAAATATCGGCCCACTACACGCCAGAAATGCTCCAGGAACGAATAACCAGATGCCCGCCCGACGCCGAGCTGGGCATCATGATTTGGGATATGGGCTGATTTCAGGTGCCGTGTGAAATCGCTAGCGCGAGACCGTTTGATCGATAAACGCTCCCAGCATCCCATCACAAACCTCGCCTGGGCGACCTAGAAGCCATCAGGGTGCGTTTTAATGGTAAAGACAGGCAATCCCAAGCTATCCCCCTAAAACGCTGCCAGAACGCTTTTTGGAGCCCTAGCGGCCTTAGGAAATGCAGAGGCATTCAAAACTTCGCCCTGCGGGCTTGATGTGCATGCATCGGAGCCTGGTTGGCAACGAAGGGCCAGGCCCCACCAACACTGATTACTCGCTTTTGCGTATTTGATACCGCCTGGGCAGTGCGTACCGGCACGGTTTGAGTGTCGCGCTCTTCAAAAAAGGTTTCTGGCCGAAGGCCAGGCATATCGGTTTTGGCTTCGATTTTTTGCGCCGGTGATGTGCTGTGTTCGGATGAGATTTTTGTGCCAGGTGGCGCGAAGCGCCTGGCAGAAGCTGTGCCGCTTGCGGCACAACATAGCTAGACCGGAGGGGGAGCCGCCCGAAGGGTGGGGGAACACCGTAGGGGTGCCCCGGCAGAGCCGCGTTTTTTGCGAATTTTCCGTTTGCTCGCTGTGAAAGTTATGCACAGGCACTAACGGTTTTAAGAGATTTAAATAGATTTAAAAGATTTAGAGAAAAAAATAGCCTTTAAAGCCTTTAGATTCAATGGTTTGCAGATTTGCCCGGTGGGTAATGTACGGGTTTCGGTGGGTAATGTACGGAATCCGGTGGGTAATGTACGGAATCCGGTGGGTAATGTACGGGGCTATCCACAGATTTTGCGCCGTTCTGTTGGCTATTGCTTACCTTTGTCCACCTCCGCCTATGTAAACCTAAATCGCTTTACATAAGCCCGTACATTACACACCAGGCAGTGTGTGCTTTTCAGCGTCGCTTCCACGATAAGTCATCACCAAAAGCGGCCCTGCTTGGCCGGACTCTTCAGCTAACTGATACTCAGGTAGATCACGAGCAGCGATTACACGCCGGAGAATGCGACAGAACTCCTTAAATGAGCCCATGCTACCGCTACGCTCGTATATCTTCTGGAAAGACCACTTGGCTTCATCCTTGCCGGCAGCACGCCTAGCAAGACGATACACAAACCGCCCGATGCCAGGATCAATCAGAAAATAGTCCGGGTGCACTGTCAGTACATGGGGATTAGCACCGCTGGCGATTTCTTGATACATCCAGTTGGCCACCTCAATTTCTACACTCTCTGCTTTTTGTGTGGCTTGGTTCGTAATGACCTTGTATCTGCTGATCAGAGGCTCGCCTTCTGACACCGTATACACGTCGCCATTACTACCCTTCTTCACTCTCTCGACAGCAACATGCGTGGTGTTGAGGCGGAGTAGAGCACTCAGTAAATCGTCCTTCTGCTTACCACCGTCTGCACGGCGGCAAAACTTAAGAACATCTGCTAGGTGGGGCTGAAATACGCGACCCGGCTTTTCGCCTTTCCCGTCGCGATAACGATTCATAGCTTCGGTCAGATGGGAAACTGCCATCAGCACTAGGTCGTAATCCCACACAGAAGCCATCCCGGCTGGGCCGGCTGACACCTGAACATGGCCATCTGGTAGCTCATAGCGGATAACCTCGCCGGCACGACGCGCCTTCTTCGATAAGCGAAATACAGCAACGTCCATGATGCTACGGCTATCCCTAGCCCCCACGTCATAAAGCGTCGGAACAAAAAAATCAGCCTGCTCGTCCCCTTTAGGAGGCTTGCGAACTGATGACGCTGGCATGGTACTGGTGGCCGTCTTGGCATCTTCACGGCGAAGCCTGGCAGTAACTTGCTCGTAAGTTTCACCGGGTCTTGCGCTATCCCTAATTCGCTTATCCATTGCTTTTGCCTCCTGACTCAATCTTTACGGAGGCCATCGATTATTAGGCCGTGCTCTACGGCTCGATAGATCGCCATATTGATGATGGCTGCGCGAGACTGGCCCAGCTCAGAAGCCAGCTCGTCCACTTTCACAAGCAATGCAGGCGCAATAGTCAGACTGATCTGTTGCTTGTTGCCCTTCTTCACGCCACGCGGACGCGTCTCGGCATCAGGCGCACCAGAAATGAAAGCATCCGTAGCTTCTTGGGTGCTTTTTGGTTTAGGTCTTGTAATAGCCATAGCGGTTATCCTCAACACTTATAAGGTATTAAATTAATATTAAAATAATGCGCTAATAAGTGCATTAAGCTCGTCTATTGCCTTTTTGTCTGCAGGCTTCAGTTCTAAGACAGACAAGCCCGCTCCGGCAGCATTAGCAAAAGCCTTTCGGCGGCGTATTGGAGTTGCCAGATACTCAAACTGCGGAACATCTGCGACCGCAGCGGCTGCGTCTGCATTGTCCGTCGAGGCCTCGCCGGAGTCTGCGCAGTTCAGTACGGCTACAGCACGCAATCCATCGCGGACACTGCGGGCTTCATCAACCAATGCTGCAATGTCATTCAAAGCCCATACGTCATAGCTACGGGGCTGAAAAGGAATCAGGAGAACATCTGACAGCACCAGTGCTGCGCGTAAAGCGGTCGAATCCCGACCGCCTGCGTCAATGATGATGTCGTCAAACTTTCCAGCCTGCTGCTGAACCTGGGCACGAAGGGTCGGGCCATCTGGATAGGTCGCACAGGAAATCCCTGGCTGGTGTCCTGCCTCAGCACGGATACTGATAGCTGTCTGTGCAGTACCCTGGCGGTCACCGTCGATTAGCCACACATCACGGCCAGACAGGGCACGAGCAATCGCCAGATTCACAGCCAGAGTAGTTTTCCCAACACCGCCCTTCGTGTTCCCTATGGTAATTATCACTAGGCACCTTTTTTAATATTAAAAACGTATCACCATTATTGTTTAATCGGTTCCTTTGTCAATCCATTAGGTGCTATCAATTTTTATGAGGTAGCGGGGATTTAGCTGAAAAAACCAGAGCGCTCACGAAAAAAAACCGGCTAAGGCCGGTTCTCAAATCAAACGTAGTCTGGGCTAGGCGAGTATTTCAATGCCGTGCTTTTCTACGACTGCGAGCAATTTAAGAGCCATCCCTCCAGGGCGCTTATCGCCGGACTCCCACTGCTTGACTGTCGAAGCGCTTGTGTTCAGATACCTGGCAAAAACCGGCTGACTGACGTGGCTGCGTTGACGAATTTCCTTGATCTGAGCGGGCATGATTTCAACAGGAACCTCAGCAATGCAGGATTCGTCGAATTTCCGCATGGTCGCCTTGTCGATAGCTCCAATTGCTAGCAGTGCATTGGCCGAGCTGTGAATCGACTCGAAAGCCTCGCTTTTGAATTTTTTAGTCATCACATATCTCCACAAAATCTTTTCTCTTTAGCAGTAGCTGGATTTGCTCGTGATTCAAGCCTTCATAGGCTTTAGCAAGATCCTTAAATGCAGAAAGCTCCTTTTTACTGATGTTGTCTTGGTCACTCTTTGCAAAAAGGAACTGGTACACCCAATAGCCACGGCCCTTGGCAAGAATGATCGAACGGTGGCGGTTCTCATTGAGGCGTTTTTTCCAAACCCCTCCACCTAAATCAACAGCTTGTCCTTTCATCACTTCCTGCACCGCTTCGCAGAGGTCAGCATCTGTGATGGCGGCTTTCTTTGCTGCTCCAGCAAAGATTTTCGTTTTGAATACCCGCATCTATATACGTTCTACCTTTTGATAAAACATACCACCTAGTGGTAGGTTTGTCGAGATTCAAGCTTGCTCATAACGGGCGTCGTTAGACGCCCTCGTAACCGAAGCATGGATTGAAGTTTCCTCACACGCCGCCCACCATTTTATCTAGCGCTCGATAGAGCGTTGAGCGATGCACGCCAAGTAGCTCAGCAGCCGCTTTCACGGTGAAATCATCTTGATCGATTAGACGACGAGCGTGGTCGATCTGAGCCTTAGTTAGAGCAGGGCGGGGACCAAACTGAACACCTCGCGCCTTAGCTGCTTCTCGGCCCGTGCGGGTACGTTCCAGGATCAAGCTGCGCTCAAACTCGGCGATACCTGCAAACACAGTCATCACCATGCGGCCTGCCGGTGAGGTTGTATCTACCCACGGCTCAGCCAAGCTACGCAATCCAGCACCGCAGTTGCGAATCCGCTCCGCGATATCCAGGAGGTCGCGCGTGCTGCGCGCCAGACGATCCAACCTAGTGACAGTGACCACATCACCAGGACGAAGATGATCGAGCATTCGATCCAGCTCCGGGCGCACTCGACGAGCCCCGGATACCTTCTCAGCAAATAGCTTATTGCAGCCTGCAGCGCGCAGGTGATCGCGTTGCAGGGTTAGATCCTGATCGTCGGTGCTCACACGGGCATAGCCCAGCATGAGACCGCCAGTAATGAGGTCGAGAGTGCCAGGGTCGTTGTCGTCGCGCATGATTGGTCGTCGCAGGTTATGGTCGCAGCATCATGCCATTGCGCGACAGACACATGCGACAGGTCATAGCCAGCGAATCCAGGTGAATCGCTGTTGTCGCGCAAGTTAGAAAACATGCAACACGGTAATACAGGCTCACACGTGACCAGCATTGTCGTTTTCAGAAGACGGCTGCACTGAACGTCAGAAGCCGACTGCACTATAGCAGCGGAGGGGTTGGATCCATCAGGCAACGACGGGCTGCTGCCGGCCATCAGCGGACGCAGGGAGGACTTTCCGCAACCGGCCGTTCGATGCGGCACCGATGGCCTTCGCGCAGGGGTAGTGAATCCGCCAGGATTGACTTGCGCTGCCCTACCTCTCACTAGTGAGGGGCGGCAGCGCATCAAGCGGTGAGCGCACTCCGGCACCGCCAACTTTCAGCACATGCGTGTAAATCATCGTCGTAGAGACGTCGGAATGGCCGAGCAGATCCTGCACGGTTCGAATGTCGTAACCGCTGCGGAGCAAGGCCGTCGCGAACGAGTGGCGGAGGGTGTGCGGTGTGGCGGGCTTCGTGATGCCTGCTTGTTCTACGGCACGTTTGAAGGCGCGCTGAAAGGTCTGGTCATACATGTGATGGCGACGCACGACACCGCTCCGTGGATCGGTCGAATGCGTGTGCTGCGCAAAAACCCAGAACCACGGCCAGGAATGCCCGGCGCGCGGATACTTCCGCTCAAGGGCGTCGGGAAGCGCAACGCCGCTGCGGCCCTCGGCCTGGTCCTTCAGCCACCATGCCCGTGCACGCGACAGCTGCTCGCGCAGGCTGGGTGCCAAGCTCTCGGGTAACATCAAGGCCCGATCCTTGGAGCCCTTGCCCTCCCGCACGATGATCGTGCCGTGATCGAAATCCAGATCCTTGACCCGCAGTTGCAAACCCTCACTGATCCGCATGCCCGTTCCATACAGAAGCTGGGCGAACAAACGATGCTCGCCTTCCAGAAAACCGAGGATGCGAACCACTTCATCCGGGGTCAGCACCACCGGCAAGCGCCGCGACGGCCGAGGTCTTCCGATCTCCTGAAGCCAGGGCAGATCCGTGCACAGCACCTTGCCGTAGAAGAACAGCAAGGCCGCCAATGCCTGACGATGCGTGGAGACCGAAACCTTGCGCTCGTTCGCCAGCCAGGACAGAAATGCCTCGACTTCGCTGCTGCCCAAGGTTGCCGGGTGACGCACACCGTGGAAACGGATGAAGGCACGAACCCAGTGGACATAAGCCTGTTCGGTTCGTAAGCTGTAATGCAAGTAGCGTATGCGCTCACGCAACTGGTCCAGAACCTTGACCGAACGCAGCGGTGGTAACGGCGCAGTGGCGGTTTTCATGGCTTGTTATGACTGTTTTTTTGTACAGTCTATGCCTCGGGCATCCAAGCAGCAAGCGCGTTACGCCGTGGGTCGATGTTTGATGTTATGGAGCAGCAACGATGTTACGCAGCAGGGCAGTCGCCCTAAAACAAAGTTGGGCGTGACCAATGCAGCGTGTCGTCGGGCCACATAGAACACCTAGAAGTTCACAAGAAAGGTCGGAAATGGAACGAAGTAGCAATGAAGTCAGTAATCCAGTTGCTGGCAATTTTGTATTCCCATCGAACGCCACGTTTGGTATGGGAGATCGCGTGCGCAAGAAATCCGGCGCCGCCTGGCAAGGTCAGATTGTCGGGTGGTACTGCACAAATTTGACCCCCGAAGGCTACGCCGTCGAGTCTGAGGCTCACCCAGGCTCAGTACAGATTTATCCTGTTGCGGCGCTTGAACGCATCAACTGAGTTCAAGGTTGAAGTGCGCCGCTCAACGGTCAAACCGGGCATCACCGACTACAGCCCAACTTGTCGCTCCAGCGGACGGCTTCGCCGCCCGCTGAGCTAATTCGTTAGACGGCAAAGTCACAGACCGCGGGATCTCTTATGACCAACTACTTTGATAGCCCCTTCAAAGGCAAGCTGCTTTCTGAGCAAGTGAAGAACCCCAATATCAAAGTTGGGCGGTACAGCTATTACTCTGGCTACTATCATGGGCACTCATTCGATGACTGCGCACGGTATCTGTTTCCGGACCGTGATGACGTTGATAAGTTGATCATCGGTAGTTTCTGCTCTATCGGGAGTGGGGCTTCCTTTATCATGGCTGGCAATCAGGGGCATCGGTACGACTGGGCATCATCTTTCCCGTTCTTTTATATGCAGGAAGAACCTGCATTCTCAAGCGCACTCGATGCCTTCCAAAAAGCAGGTAATACTGTCATTGGCAATGACGTTTGGATCGGCTCTGAGGCAATGGTCATGCCCGGAATCAAGATCGGGCACGGTGCGGTGATAGGCAGCCGCTCGTTGGTGACAAAAGATGTGGAGCCTTACGCTATCGTTGGCGGCAATCCCGCTAAGAAGATTAAGAAACGCTTCACCGATGAGGAAATTTCATTGCTTCTGGAGATGGAGTGGTGGAATTGGTCACTGGAGAAGATCAAAGCGGCAATGCCCATGCTGTGCTCGTCTAATATTGTTGGCCTGCACAAGTATTGGCTCGAGTTTGCCGTCTAACAATTCAATCAAGCCGATGCCGCTTCGCGGCACGGCTTATTTCAGGCGTTAGATGCACTAAGCACATAATTGCTCACAGCCAAACTATCAGGTCAAGTCTGCTTTTATTATTTTTAAGCGTGCATAATAAGCCCTACACAAATTGGGAGATATATCATGAAAGGCTGGCTTTTTCTTGTTATCGCAATAGTTGGCGAAGTAATCGCAACATCCGCATTAAAATCTAGCGAGGGCTTTACTAAGCTTGCCCCTTCCGCCGTTGTCATAATCGGTTATGGCATCGCATTTTATTTTCTTTCTCTGGTTCTGAAATCCATCCCTGTCGGTGTTGCTTATGCAGTCTGGTCGGGACTCGGCGTCGTCATAATTACAGCCATTGCCTGGTTGCTTCATGGGCAAAAGCTTGATGCGTGGGGCTTTGTAGGTATGGGGCTCATAATTGCTGCCTTTTTGCTCGCCCGATCCCCATCGTGGAAGTCGCTGCGGAGGCCGACGCCATGGTGACGGTGTTCGGCATTCTGAATCTCACCGAGGACTCCTTCTTCGATGAGAGCCGGCGGCTAGACCCCGCCGGCGCTGTCACCGCGGCGATCGAAATGCTGCGAGTCGGAGCAGACGTCGTGGATGTCGGACCGGCCGCCAGCCATCCGGACGCGAGGCCTGTATCGCCGGCCGATGAGATCAGACGTATTGCGCCGCTCTTAGACGCCCTGTCCGATCAGATGCACCGTGTTTCAATCGACAGCTTCCAACCGGAAACCCAGCGCTATGCGCTCAAGCGCGGCGTGGGCTACCTGAACGATATCCAAGGATTTCCTGACCCTGCGCTCTATCCCGATATTGCTGAGGCGGACTGCAGGCTGGTGGTTATGCACTCAGCGCAGCGGGATGGCATCGCCACCCGCACCGGTCACCTTCGACCCGAAGACGCGCTCGACGAGATTGTGCGGTTCTTCGAGGCGCGGGTTTCCGCCTTGCGACGGAGCGGGGTCGCTGCCGACCGGCTCATCCTCGATCCGGGGATGGGATTTTTCTTGAGCCCCGCACCGGAAACATCGCTGCACGTGCTGTCGAACCTTCAAAAGCTGAAGTCGGCGTTGGGGCTTCCGCTATTGGTCTCGGTGTCGCGGAAATCCTTCTTGGGCGCCACCGTTGGCCTTCCTGTAAAGGATCTGGGTCCAGCGAGCCTTGCGGCGGAACTTCACGCGATCGGCAATGGCGCTGACTACGTCCGCACCCACGCGCCTGGAGATCTGCGAAGCGCAATCACCTTCTCGGAAACCCTCGCGAAATTTCGCAGTCGCGACGCCAGAGACCGAGGGTTAGATCATGCCTAGCATTCACCTTCCGGCCGCCCGCTAGCGGACCCTGGTCAGGTTCCGCGAAGGTGGGCGCAGACATGCTGGGCTCGTCAGGATCAAACTGCACTATGAGGCGGCGGTTCATACCGCGCCAGGGGAGCGAATGGACAGCGAGGAGCCTCCGAACGTTCGGGTCGCCTGCTCGGGTGATATCGACGAGGTTGTGCGGCTGATGCACGACGCTGCGGCGTGGATGTCCGCCAAGGGAACGCCCGCCTGGGACGTCGCGCGGATCGACCGGACATTCGCGGAGACCTTCGTCCTGAGATCCGAGCTCCTAGTCGCGAGTTGCAGCGACGGCATCGTCGGCTGTTGCACCTTGTCGGCCGAGGATCCCGAGTTCTGGCCCGACGCCCTCAAGGGGGAGGCCGCATATCTGCACAAGCTCGCGGTGCGACGGACACATGCGGGCCGGGGTGTCAGCTCCGCGCTGATCGAGGCTTGCCGCCATGCCGCGCGAACGCAGGGGTGCGCCAAGCTGCGGCTCGACTGCCACCCGAACCTGCGTGGCCTATACGAGCGGCTCGGATTCACCCACGTCGACACTTTCAATCCCGGCTGGGATCCAACCTTCATCGCAGAACGCCTAGAACTCGAAATCTAACGTCCGTTCGGGCATCGAGGTCCATGTCGGGGTGGGACGGGCCCGTGGCTTCAAGATCACTTGCAGTCCGACCGCGATGTCTTGGTTGCGCGAGAGGTTGTCGATATCTGGACAGCCCCTCAAATGTCAATAGGTGCGCCCCTCATCTGTCAGCACTCTGCCCCTCAAGTGTCAAGGATCGCGCCCCTCATCTGTCAGTAGTCGCGCCCCTCAAGTGTCAATACCGCAGGGCACTTATCCCCAGGCTTGTCCACATCATCTGTGGGAAACTCGCGTAAAATCAGGCGTTTTCGCCGATTTGCGAGGCTGGCCAGCTCCACGTCGCCGGCCGAAATCGAGCCTGCCCCTCATCTGTCAACGCCGCGCCGGGTGAGTCGGCCCCTCAAGTGTCAACGTCCGCCCCTCATCTGTCAGTGAGGGCCAAGTTTTCCGCGAGGTATCCACAACGCCGGCGGCCGCGGTGTCTCGCACACGGCTTCGACGGCGTTTCTGGCGCGTTTGCAGGGCCATAGACGGCCGCCAGCCCAGCGGCGAGGGCAACCAGCCCGGTGAGCGTCGGAAAGGCGCTGGAAGCCCCGTAGCGACGCGGAGAGGGGCGAGACAAGCCAAGGGCGCAGGCTCGATGCGCAGCACGACATAGCCGGTTCTCGCAAGGACGAGAATTTCCCTGCGGTGCCCCTCAAGTGTCAATGAAAGTTTCCAACGCGAGCCATTCGCGAGAGCCTTGAGTCCACGCTAGATCTATCTCATCTGCGCAAGGCAGAACGTGAAGACGGCCGCCCTGGACCTCGCCCGCGAGCGCCAGGCGCACGAGGCCGGCGCGCGGACCCGCGCCACGGCCCACGAGCGGACGCCGCAGCAGGAGCGCCAGAAGGCCGCCAGAGAGGCCGAGCGCGGCCGTGAGGCTTGGACGCTAGGGCAGGGCATGAAAAAGCCCGTAGCGGGCTGCTACGGGCGTCTGACGCGGTGGAAAGGGGGAGGGGATGTTGTCTACATGGCTCTGCTGTAGTGAGTGGGTTGCGCTCCGGCAGCGGTCCTGATCAATCGTCACCCTTTCTCGGTCCTTCAACGTTCCTGACAACGAGCCTCCTTTTCGCCAATCCATCGACAATCACCGCGAGTCCCTGCTCGAACGCTGCGTCCGGACCGGCTTCGTCGAAGGCGTCTATCGCGGCCCGCAACAGCGGCGAGAGCGGAGCCTGTTCAACGGTGCCGCCGCGCTCGCCGGCATCGCTGTCGCCGGCCTGCTCCTCAAGCACGGCCCCAACAGTGAAGTAGCTGATTGTCATCAGCGCATTGACGGCGTCCCCGGCCGAAAAACCCGCCTCGCAGAGGAAGCGAAGCTGCGCGTCGGCCGTTTCCATCTGCGGTGCGCCCGGTCGCGTGCCGGCATGGATGCGCGCGCCATCGCGGTAGGCGAGCAGCGCCTGCCTGAAGCTGCGGGCATTCCCGATCAGAAATGAGCGCCAGTCGTCGTCGGCTCTCGGCACCGAATGCGTATGATTCTCCGCCAGCATGGCTTCGGCCAGTGCGTCGAGCAGCGCCCGCTTGTTCCTGAAGTGCCAGTAAAGCGCCGGCTGCTGAACCCCCAACCGTTCCGCCAGTTTGCGTGTCGTCAGACCGTCTACGCCGACCTCGTTCAACAGGTCCAGGGCGGCACGGATCACTGTATTCGGCTGCAACTTTGTCATGCTTGACACTTTATCACTGATAAACATAATATGTCCACCAACTTATCAGTGATAAAGAATCCGCGCGTTCAATCGGACCAGCGGAGGCTGGTCCGGAGGCCAGACGTGAAACCCAACAGACCCCTGATCGTAATTCTGAGCACTGTCGCGCTCGACGCTGTCGGCATCGGCCTGATTATGCCGGTGCTGCCGGGCCTCCTGCGCGATCTGGTTCACTCGAACGACGTCACCGCCCACTATGGCATTCTGCTGGCGCTGTATGCGTTGATGCAATTTGCCTGCGCACCTGTGCTGGGCGCGCTGTCGGATCGTTTCGGGCGGCGGCCGGTCTTGCTCGTCTCGCTGGCCGGCGCTGCTGTCGACTACGCCATCATGGCGACGGCGCCTTTCCTTTGGGTTCTCTATATCGGGCGGATCGTGGCCGGCATCACCGGGGCGACTGGGGCGGTAGCCGGCGCTTATATTGCCGATATCACTGATGGCGATGAGCGCGCGCGGCACTTCGGCTTCATGAGCGCCTGTTTCGGGTTCGGGATGGTCGCGGGACCTGTGCTCGGTGGGCTGATGGGCGGTTTCTCCCCCCACGCTCCGTTCTTCGCCGCGGCAGCCTTGAACGGCCTCAATTTCCTGACGGGCTGTTTCCTTTTGCCGGAGTCGCACAAAGGCGAACGCCGGCCGTTACGCCGGGAGGCTCTCAACCCGCTCGCTTCGTTCCGGTGGGCCCGGGGCATGACCGTCGTCGCCGCCCTGATGGCGGTCTTCTTCATCATGCAACTTGTCGGACAGGTGCCGGCCGCGCTTTGGGTCATTTTCGGCGAGGATCGCTTTCACTGGGACGCGACCACGATCGGCATTTCGCTTGCCGCATTTGGCATTCTGCATTCACTCGCCCAGGCAATGATCACCGGCCCTGTAGCCGCCCGGCTCGGCGAAAGGCGGGCACTCATGCTCGGAATGATTGCCGACGGCACAGGCTACATCCTGCTTGCCTTCGCGACACGGGGATGGATGGCGTTCCCGATCATGGTCCTGCTTGCTTCGGGTGGCATCGGAATGCCGGCGCTGCAAGCAATGTTGTCCAGGCAGGTGGATGAGGAACGTCAGGGGCAGCTGCAAGGCTCACTGGCGGCGCTCACCAGCCTGACCTCGATCGTCGGACCCCTCCTCTTCACGGCGATCTATGCGGCTTCTATAACAACGTGGAACGGGTGGGCATGGATTGCAGGCGCTGCCCTCTACTTGCTCTGCCTGCCGGCGCTGCGTCGCGGGCTTTGGAGCGGCGCAGGGCAACGAGCCGATCGCTGATCGTGGAAACGATAGGCCTATGCCATGCGGGTCAAGGCGACTTCCGGCAAGCTATACGCGCCCTAGGAGTGCGGTTGGAACGTTGGCCCAGCCAGATACTCCCGATCACGAGCAGGACGCCGATGATTTGAAGCGCACTCAGCGTCTGATCCAAGAACAACCATCCTAGCAACACGGCGGTCCCCGGGCTGAGAAAGCCCAGTAAGGAAACAACTGTAGGTTCGAGTCGCGAGATCCCCCGGAACCAAAGGAAGTAGGTTAAACCCGCTCCGATCAGGCCGAGCCACGCCAGGCCGAGAACATTGGTTCCTGTAGGCATCGGGATTGGCGGATCAAACACTAAAGCTACTGGAACGAGCAGAAGTCCTCCGGCCGCCAGTTGCCAGGCGGTAAAGGTGAGCAGAGGCACGGGAGGTTGCCACTTGCGGGTCAGCACGGTTCCGAACGCCATGGAAACCGCCCCCGCCAGGCCCGCTGCGACGCCGACAGGATCTAGCGCTGCGTTTGGTGTCAACACCAACAGCGCCACGCCCGCAGTTCCGCAAATAGCCCCCAGGACCGCCATCAATCGTATCGGGCTACCTAGCAGAGCGGCAGAGATGAACACGACCATCAGCGGCTGCACAGCGCCTACCGTCGCCGCGACCCCGCCCGGCAGGCGGTAGACCGAAATAAACAACAAGCTCCAGAATAGCGAAATATTAAGTGCGCCGAGGATGAAGATGCGCATCCACCAGATTCCCGTTGGAATCTGTCGGACGATCATCACGAGCAATAAACCCGCCGGCAACGCCCGCAGCATCGCGACCGTCATCGGTGAGAAGTTCGGCAGGTATTGGGTGGTGACAATGTAGGTGCTGCCCCAAATGGCAGGTGCTATCGCTGTGAACAATAAATCGGGGCAGACGGCGCTTCCAGCGTGACGACCATGCCGAGCACGCAGCGGGTGAACACGTCGATGGCGAGGGTCAGGTACGGGCGGCCAATAGGTTGCCGGTCGCGGTCATCGACCACGATCAGGTCGATGACCGTATGGTCTATCTGCACCTGCTCCAGCGGCGCGGTCACGGCAGGAGGCTCGCCGCCCACACCTTGTAGGTCACGAGCGGCATCCTGGCCTTCCCGCCGGCGGATGACCTTGCGCGGGTCAAGGCTAGCGATCCGTAAGGCCACGGTATTGCGCGCCGGCACTCGCAGTTTTTGAGCCTTGCACACCTGAGTGACTTCGCGGTGAAAGGCCGCTAGGCTGCGCTTCTGCTTGGTCAGGAACCGCTTTTGCAGTAGCTCGTGGATGACGCGCTCGACCGGTTCCGGCAAGCGCCCCTTACCTTTACCTCCACCGGACTGGCCGGGCACCAGATCCGTCACGAGGCCGCTGCCTTGCCGGGCACGCCGGATCAGAACGTATACCTGGCGCCGAGACAAGCCCAGCGCCTGAGCCGCCATATCGGCCGCTTCGTGCCCGACCGTCTCCGACTGCGCCAACGGACTGATGATCTCCGCACGACGGCGCGCACGCTCCCAAGCCTCATCAGGCAGAGTGGCCACGCCTTGTTCTGGAATCCGTGGGGTGTCCGTCGCCATGCTCACCTCGCTTTGGTGCACACGAGTATTGAGCATAGTCGAGATTGGTGCAGATCACTTCTGATATTGAACTGTCAGGAGCTGGCTGCACAACAGCCATTACGCCCAATCAACTGGTGCAGTCGTCTTCTGAAAATGACAAGCATCGCCAAACCATAGAAAAAACGCCGCGTCAACAAAAAAACGGCACAGGTTGATTTTTCGGGACTTTTGATATACAATCTATATCACCTTCAATAAAAGAAGGTCACAGGGGCGTAGCCCCATATCTGCAATGAAAGCTACACGTGGAGTTTCACCATGACCCTCACCGCCGAAAGAACTGAAAGCGTCCTCTTACGCTTGCGTAAACAGGACACGCCAACAGGCGTCAGCAGCTCAACCATTGAGCTACTGACGAAACAAACCGGCTTGAGCAAAACCGAAGTAATCCACTTTGCACTACGTCAATTAGCTGACCGCTACTTGCCAAAGTACGAATTGGACGATGGCCCATTAACCCCCGCTCAACACGCCGCGATTCGTTCTGCTAGCCCAGTCTCGAACCTTCCGGAGGAGCGCATCACTAGAAGGCTTTTCTAAAATATGACAATTCGATTCAACCCACTGCCTGCACCAGGCGATTTTGTCTGGTGCCATTTCCCAGAAAAAGTTGGTAACCCAGGACCTAAATCTCGACCGGCCTTGGTGATCGCTGTTTTTGACAATGACCATGCCATTCGAGTCGCCTACGGCACGACCAAAAAAACCGAAGAAAGCCGTATTTATCCCGGTGAATTTGTTTTAGACCCCAGTGACGCTGGGTTCCAAGAGAGCGGATTAGCGGAACGGACTAAATTCGATCTTGGCAACGCCCACACACTTCCCTTCGACTCCGATTGGTTTGCACCGAACCAAAGTATTTACGCATCATCCCCCTTGCCCAAAATGGGATCATTGCACTCCAGCTACATGAAGGCAGTGAAAGAAGCGCTAGATCGAATATCTTAAAAAGCGCAGCGGACAGGCCAAAAGGTTTTGACCCTACTCGCGGCACATATCATCGAATGACTCTACGAGGGGAGCCAGCAGAATTCGGAAAAAATCGTACGCTAAGCCATTCGCGTAGATTTGTGATAATGTGAATACACGTATCACATAGGAGCCTTAAACATGGCCACTTCCATTCGCTTGGCACCCGAAACCGAGCAGCGCCTAGACTTTTTGGCGACAAGCACCGGGCGTACCAAGGCGTACTATCTGCGCGAAATCATCGATCATGGCCTGACTGACCTTGAGGATTACTACCTCGCGGCTGAAGTCCTGGAGCGAGTCCGTAAAAATACAGAGGTCGTTCACTCTGCTGCGGACGTAAGGAAAGACCTTGGCCTGGACGATTGATTACACCGACACGGCCAAAACACAGTTGCGGAAGCTCGACAAGCAGTCAGCGAAGCGCATTCTTGACTTTATGGATGAGCGGGTGTCCATCAGGGATGATCCGAGAACTACTGGCAAGGCGCTAACAGGCCCATTGGGTGGCCTGTGGCGGTATCGCGTAGGAGACTTCAGGGTAATCTGCGAGATACAGGACGGCGCCTTACGGATACTGGTTGTACAGCTTGGCAACCGTCGAGAAGTTTACCGCTGAAACCAACGTAACCCGCTGTCGCGTCCAGTTGAAGTACACCTCAACTGGGCGTCAGTCGGCTCACTGGCATCGCGTCAGACTAGGGCCGCTTTCTGCATTATCTGACGCCTAAACGTCAAACTCTATGGCCTCAACCTGACAGGCCGCATGCTTAGCGTACGATTTTGTCCGTTTTCTCTACCGTCCCCTATAGTATTGGCGGTAGGTTATTTTCGTGGCCATCCGCCGCAGGCTGGTGGCCATGGAAATTTCAGGACGGACGATGTTTTGTCGCACAGCTTAGCGAGCAAGGAGCAACGCAATGGTATCAATAAACACGGCTTCTAGTTCAATAACCGTCTCATCTAGCTCGGTTGAACCCAAGCCAGTTAAGTCTTCGACTACTGGCTCCTCTTCTCAGAATGAGACACTTGTCAAAAAACAGGAATCGGCCACAGTTAGTATCAGTGGAAGAGCCACAATGCTTTCCCGTTTATTTCATTCAGACGGCTCTGTTGAGCCAAGAATAGAAACAACAACGACTACAAGCAACACTTCTGGCAGTGTTTATAATTTTCTTACAAAAAGTGACAGAGAAATGCTGTCAACCGCTTATGAATATGCAAGTGCAAACGGAATAGATCCGCTGAAAGTCGATGGCCTGGCTTTTGACCTGGGGGCCTACCGGATGGCCGGAGCTGGTGGGCCTATGGATACTGCGGGAAAATTGTATGATCCCCAAGGTGATCCCTTCATTCCTGAGTTTAATGCAGAGGATGAGGCTGTTGCACAACGGGTGTTAACCAGTAAGGCAATGGGCGATACCTTGATTGATCGTGGCTTTCTGGAAGCCGTATTTAGTCCGACAAGGATGTCTGTACATGCGTCAGACTTCTCGTTTCTGGAAAACATCGCCTATGCATTCTCAGCATCTGGCTCTGATGGCGCTACTGACCCTAGTGCCAAACCAGTTGTTCGATATAATGCTGAAGATTTTCCTGCGCTAAAGCTGGATGATCAAGCCTTAGAGTCAGGCGGCAAGACGATGTTATCCAGACTCTCGGAAAGTGGGCTTTTTAGAAATACTGGTGCTCTGGGTACCTCATCCGCCAATGAAGGTATAACTAAGCTTCTGGACTTGTTAAGTAATGATGACAAGAGCATGCTCAGTAATCTTTATGCTTTGACCCAGAACAAAAATGAAGACATCTCAAAGCTAGATAATTTAGCGCTTATGATTGGAAGTTATCGATCGATTGGTCGGCTACTATAAGTAAG
>NZ_JAAQWU010000041.1:0-19506 GCF_012985695.1 Pseudomonas sp. WS 5027
GACCATAGAGCATTGGAACCACCTGATCCCATCCCGAACTCAGTAGTGAAACGATGCATCGCCGATGGTAGTGTGGGGTTTCCCCATGTGAGAGTAGGTCATCGTCAAGATTAAATTCCGAAACCCCTGTTTGCTAACGCAAACAGGGGTTTTGTTTATGTAGAAGTCCATGAATTTCATCGGACCGTTGCTAGCGCAACGCGCCGGTACACAGAATTTCTTGACGACCATAGAGCATTGGAACCACCTGATCCCATCCCGAACTCAGCAGTGAAACGATGCATCGCCGATGGTAGTGTGGGGTTTCCCCATGTGAGAGTAGGTCATCGTCAAGATCAAATTCCGAAACCCCCGTCTGCTAACGCAGGCGGGGGTTTTGTCGTTTTAGGCCTGGGTGCCCTATTCAGACCGCCCGTCGGTTTCCTACGCAATAAGAAGATCTATCCCACAAATTCCTAAGATTTATCCGGTCTTGGCCGAAAGCCTAATGAGCCATGCGTGCACCGAAATAGAGCGGTCGTAGAGTTCGCCTATACCGTACATGGAATGTTGCATTCGGCACGCTCACCCCCTTTTGGCAAAAAGAAGTCGATGAAATGAATCTCAAGTTCAGTCATAAAATTCTGTTGGCCGCGTCAGGCGTCGTGGTTTTGGCCTTCGCGCTGTTCACGCTGTACAACGACTACCTGCAGCGCAATACCATCAGGCAAAATCTGGAATCATCCATCCAGCAGTCGGGTGACCTGACCGCCAGCAGCGTGCAGAACTGGCTCAGTGGTCGGGTACTGGTCCTGGAAAATCTTGCGCAGAACGTTGCTCACCAAGGCAGTAATGCCGACCTTCCCGGCTTGGTTGATCAACCGGCATTCACCTCGAACTTCCAGTTCACCTATGTCGGTTCAACCAACGGCGTCTTCACCCAGCGCCCTGACGCGAAAATGCCGGATGGCTACGACCCACGTCAGCGCCCCTGGTACAAGCAAGCGGTCGCTGCTGATAAACCCATGCTGACGCCACCTTACATGGCCGCTGTCGGTGGCTTGATCGTCACCATCGCGATGCCGGTCAAGAAAAATGGCGAACTGCTCGGTGTAGTAGGGGGGGACTTGAGCCTGCAAACCCTGGTGAAGATCATCAACTCGGTAGACTTCGGCGGTATTGGCCATGCGTTCCTGGTCAGTGGCGACGGACAGGTGATCGTCAGCCCCGACCAGGACCAGGTGATGAAAAACCTTAAGGACATCTACCCAGGCAGCAGCGTTCGTATTGAGAAGGTTAACCAGGATGTAATCCTCAATGGTCAGGACCGTATCCTGTCCTTCACCCCGATCAGCGGCCTGCCGGGTGCAGATTGGTACATAGGCCTGTCGATCGACAAAGACAAAGCCTACGCTCCCCTGAGTAAATTCCGCACCTCCGCCTTGATCGCGATGTTCATTGCCGTCACCGCAATTGCCGTATTGCTGAGCCTGTTGATCCAGGTGCTGATGCGTCCACTGACCACCATGGGCCGTGCAATGCAAGACATTGCCCAAGGCGAGGGCGACCTGACTCGCCGCCTGGTCGTGGAAAGCAAGGACGAGTTCGGCGAACTGGGTGGCGCCTTCAACCAGTTTGTCGAGCGTATCCATGCCTCGATCAGCGAAGTGTCTTCAGCGACGAGGCATGTGCACGATCTGTCCCAGCGCGTGATGGCCTCGTCCAACGCCTCGATTATCGGCTCCGACGAGCAGAGCGCCCGTACCAACAGCGTTGCCGCGGCCATTAACGAACTGGGTGCCGCCACCCAGGAAATCGCCCGTAACGCCGCTGATGCCTCACAGCACGCCAGTGGGGCCAGTGAGCAAGCCGACGACGGTCGCCAAGTGGTGGAGAAAACCATCCTGGCGATGTCCGAGTTGTCGCAGAAGATCAGCCTGTCCTGTACGCAGATTGAAACCTTGAATGCCAGCACCGATAACATTGGGCACATTCTCGATGTGATCAAAGGCATCTCGCAGCAAACCAACCTGCTTGCGCTCAACGCTGCCATTGAGGCTGCCCGTGCTGGTGAAGCCGGCCGTGGTTTTGCCGTCGTGGCTGACGAAGTACGCAACCTGGCTCACCGTACCCAGGAGTCGGCGGAGGAGATCCACAAGATGATCACCTCGTTGCAGATCGGCTCTCGCGAAGCGGTCACCACGATGAACGCCAGCCAGGTCTCCAGTGAAGAAAGCGTCGAGGTCGCCAACCAGGCGGGTGAACGCTTGATCAGTGTGACTCAGCGGATCGTCGAGATCGATGGCATGAACCAGTCGGTGGCGGCAGCCACTGAGGAACAGACCGCCGTGGTGGAAACACTCAATGTCGATATCAACCAGATCAACCTGCTTAACCAGCAAGGCGTGGCCAACCTCAACGAGACATTGAAAGACTGCGATGCGCTGTCACAACAAGCCAATCGCTTGAAGCAGTTGGTCGACAGTTTCAAGATCTGATTGCCAGGCAATAAATATGGCGTAGTGCAGCAGTGCACTGCGCCATTTTTTTAACCAAGCAAACGGCAAACGTTATCCAGTGCGCAGTCGGCGAAATCCTGGATGAACTGCTCGAATCCATCTTTATCGCCGGCATCGACAGGCTCGGCGATGATGGTCCAGGTTGCCCGCGCCAGATTCTCCCCGAGCGACTCAACGCTCATCGCCGCCCACAGTCGGGCCACGCCCAAGGTGTTATAGATTGTCGTCCAGGTCATGTGCATCGCCAGCTCATCGCGGCTGTTGAGTTGTTCTACGGCGATACCGCCATCGTGGAAGTGTTTATTGCGTAGCGATCCCACGCCGCTGCCCGTCATCGTGATGCGCGCCAGGGCGGGAATGAACGCGTCAAATGCCTCGAAGCGCCCCACGACCTTCCATAGCGTTGAAGCACTGCAGGCAATCACCACAGATGACACCAGAGGCTTGCCCTGGGGATTTTTGATCAACGTATCGGGTTGCAGCTGTGTCATAAGTTTTTCCTGTTGGCGCGGCTTACAGAAAGCCGATGGCATTGAGGTACTGGCACCCTCTGCGTAACAGCGCGGGTTCTTTTTCCGGATACTGGGCGCCCATCTGTTCAACACCGTGGCGTGCGTTCTCATGGCGGATCATTGAGATGTCGCCCGTGTCTTCTCCCAGCCCGTTGAGGTAGAACCCGAGCACACCGAAAAGGGCATTCTCGCGATCCACTTTGCGCAGATGGTGTTGCCAATCCGCTACGCTCACCAACTCGAACGCATGACCTGCCTGGCGAAACGACTCGACATAGGCTTCCCACTTCAAGGGCTGCGGGTTGTGCAAGTTGAAGACGCTACGCTCGGCAACGTAATTGCCACTGTGGAAGGCAATGAAACGTGCCAGAAAATCCACCGGCATCAGGTCGAAGTTCAATCCCAGGCGTGGCACCCGGCCCAACTGCAGCGATCCCTTGAGCATCAGCATCAGACGGTTTTTGTGTGGCTGGCAGACGCCATTGCGGCTATTGAAACTGATGTTCCCGGGGCGGTAGATATTAATCCAGGCACCTTGTGCGGCGGCGCGCCCCAACAAACGCTCAGCGACCCATTTGGACAGGTTGTAGCCGTTCTTGATGTAAAGCGGCGGCGTACTTGCTGCAGGAGCTTCAAGCACTTGCCCGTCGGCCCCGACGCTGCTTGACGCAGATAAGGTGGACACGAAGTTGAGCACTTTCTTGCAGTGGATTTCGCATAGGCGCAGGCATTCAAGCACCGGTTCCACGTTGTCCTTGGCCAGCGATGCGTAGTCCATGACGTGATTGACGTGGGCCGCGCTGTGTACCAGCACACCGTACTGGCGGGCGAGGTATTCATAAACCTGCGCCTCTAGCCCCATGCGCGGTTGGCGCAGATCCGCGGTGTACACACGCACCCGGCTCAGGTCCAGGTGTTCCAGGCGGTATTCACGCAAGGCTTCGGCAAACCGTGCAGTGGCCGATTGCCCTGGGTTTTCCCGAACCAGGCAGGCGACTTCGGTCGCTCCGGCCATCAGCAAGGCCTCGACGATATGTATCCCCAGGAAACTATTGGCGCCGGTCACGATAGCCTTCTGACGATCACCGGCACGCTCTGCTGGTAACAGCGCCAGATCCAGCGTGCGCAGCGCATCGCTGATCGCCCGTTCGGTGGGAGCGGCACCTGGTGCACTGTCCCCCATCAACGCCGCGAGTGTCTGCACTGTGGGCGCCTCGATAAACCGATTGAGCGGCAGGCTGCGCCCGTACAACTCGCGAATCTGCAGGAGCATGGTTGAAAGCAGGATAGAGTGACCGCCGAGATGGAAAAAACTATCGTCAGTCGATATCTCGTCGGCCGGTAACCCCAGCAGTTCACTCCACAGATCCAGCAATTGCCCTTCCACCGGTGTTTGAGGGCGGCGTTGAGGGGGTAGCGAGACAGTTTGAACCGCCAGTGCCAACAAAGCCTGGCGGTCGACCTTGCCATTGCTGCCATAAGGCAGGCTCGGCAATTCTGTACACACGGTTGGCTGCATATAGTCCGGCAGCCGTTGCCTGGCATGTTGCTTTAACGCGGCCAGGGCCGTACCTGAGTGGCTGGGATCAGCGTGCGCCACGAACACGAGGATTCGTCGATCACCGTCAATCACCACCGCGACCTGGCGAAAAAGCTGGCTGGCACGCAAGCACTGCTCGATCTCCTGGGGCTCGACCCGAAAACCACGGATCTTCACCTGCAGGTCCCGGCGCCCGACCAGCTCGATGCCCTCTGTCGTCCATTTCGCCATATCTCCCGTGCGGTAGGCGCGCAAGGTCTGGCCGTCAGGCAGCGCAAGGTGCACAAAGCACTCGGCGGTCTGTTGTGGCTGGTTCACGTAACCGAGGCTCACCCCGGGGCCGACAATGTACAGTTCGCCCACCACCTGGTCCTCGACTGGCCGACGCTGCTCGTCGAGGATCAGCACCTGGCTGTTGGCGATTGGCGTGCCGAGGTTGAGATTGCTGTCATCAGCGCGCATCCGATGACTGCTGACCAGCACAGTCGCTTCTGTGGGGCCATACAGGTTATGCAGGGCGCATTGCCCGGCGATCCGCGCGATGACATGGGGCTCGCAGATGTCACCGCCGGTCAGCAGGTGCTCCAGGCCCAGCGGCCGATCCAGCGGTAGCAGGCTCAACAGTGCTGGCGGCAGGAAGGCGTGCGAGATGCGCCGTTGCTGGATCAACTCAACCAACTGGTGAGGGTCGCGACGCTGTTCTTCATTGGGCACGATCAGGGTTGCGCCCTGGCACAGGGCCGCAAACAGGTCAATTAGCGACGAGTCAAAGCTCAAGGACGAAAATTGCAGGACGCGGCTGTGCTCAGTGAGTTCAACATACTGGCTGTACCACACCGAGAAATGGGCCAGGTTCTGCTGGCTGAGCAAGACCCCCTTGGGTTGGCCGGTGGTGCCCGAGGTGTAAAGCACCATGCAGGCACTGTCAGTCGAGGGCGAAGTAAGCGCCAAGGGCCTGCTGTCGTCCATGTGCTGGCTGTCTATGCGGCTGACATCCACAGCCGTGAAATGCCCGCGCAAGGGATGCTGGCCATCATCGAGTAGCACGACGGCCCCGGCATTCTCCAGCATGGCCTGTTGGCGCGGCAGTGGGTGGCCCAGCTCCAGCGGTAGATACACCGCGCCGCAACCGAGGGTCGCCAGAATGCTGGCGTACAACCCCACCGACTTGCCCAGGCAGATGCCGACTACGGGCGCCTGCCCAGGCCCGAGCAACGGCTGTAAAACCTGCTGGATGGCCAGGCTGTGTCGCAATAATTGGCGATAGTTCAGGGTGAGGCCCGCGATCTCCAGGGCCGGTCTATCGGCAAAGGTCCGCAAGCCGTGCTCCAGTTGCTCGATCAGTGGCGTCCGGGCTTTTTGTATCAGCCCGGGATTATCGGTTCGGTTAAAGCGATGCAGGTAGGCCAGCCCTTCCAGGCCCTGGAGGCTCTGCTCTGAAACCTTGGAGGCGCTTGCGCGCTGTATGAAGTGTCCAGGGTTGCGCGAAAAGCCGCTGACCTGCAGTGCGACCCACTCGATCAGGCGTGCGATTGCCTGGCGTCGCAACTGTTGGCCGTTGCCGCAGGAGGGCGGGGCCACGTCCAGCACAGCCAGTAATTGCTGGAGGCGGTCATAGCAACGTAATTGCAGGATCGGCAGCCCGCACTCACTCAAGGCGCCGATGGACAGGCGCAGGCTCATCACGGCCATGCCGGCCAAGTCCTGCACGACGGGCTGGCTGCCGTCCTCAATCAGCAGGTCAATAGCCGGTGCCTGCGCGGAGAGTTCATGGCCATAGGGCGCTAGCGCCTGCCTCAGCTCATCCAAGGCGGCACTGGTGCCGAGCAACCGAATCCCCAGGCGTCTCATGATTGGCTCCCGGATACGGGCAGATAGGCGCTTAGCGCTTGGGCGACACAAGGTGTTTGCAGCAGCCCGCTACGGCGCAGCAAACCCATGATGTTGCTGATCAGCGGGTGCTGGCGAGTGATGGGGAAGGCCAGGGCACTGACCTCCGCCTGCAGGACTTCACGGGCGTGGGCGCTGATATCCAGATGCTCGATCAAGAGCAGGTCGAAGCCTCTTTGCAGATCATTGGTCAAATAGTGCTGCAGGAAGACTGGCAGGACGTGGGCGATGCAGTGGCGGTCTTCATCGCTTGCCGTTTGCCAGTAGAGTCGGACCAGGCTGGCCCAGAAGATGGCATGGCGACCCTCGTCAGCCAGATGGTCGGCCATCAACCCCCTGACCGATTGTTTGACGCTGTCATCCTTGGCGAACGCCGCCACGTCATGGGTCACCGTGTTCTCGGCAATCGCCACGCAAATCAGCTCTACGGCATCTTGTAGATGTGTTGGCGCCAGTGCCTGCGCGGCGGGTATGGCGCGGCTCAATTCGATGGCCGCGGGCAGTTTCAGTGGTGCGATACCAGTTTGCTCCAGCGTTTGCTGCATGAAGTCCAGGGCGACGAGAGCGTGGTAGTCCTCATCGACCACCACGGTCATGGCGTCGTAGCGGCAGGTCGCAGGGAAGGGGATTGAAAAGCGATCCTTGGCGATGTTCCGTGCGGTCTTATCAACAATCTCTGTTTCAAAGATCACCACGTCATTGATGAATTTGTAGAACGTCTGCACTAGGACAAAGTCGCGCCACTGCGGGCAGTGCTCAAGAAACCCAGCACTGAGCACCAGCGGTTGGCGACACAGCGGATAGATCAACTTGTCGTCTTCTTCCAGCAGGCGTCGCGGGCGAGTACGGACGGTCGCCTGATACTCCCAGTCGCTCGCAAACGAGCGGTAGTCTGCGTTCACAGGCTCACCTCCCGGCGTGCTGCGTGTTGGCGCAGGCTGTCCCACAAGGCAATGCGGTTCTCCACCGCGCTTAGAGCGGCATGCCAGGCCTGTTGCTCGTACAGCGGGTCTGCCTGGACCAGGCGCCGCAGCAGTTGCTCTGCAGCCGGTTCATGGTCCTGGGCATCCAGCTCGATATGCCGCTTGAGGTAGTAGCACAGGCTGGGGGCTTGCCGATGGGCGACGTTGCTGCCTTCCAGGAGGCGTTTGAACATCGTCGGGATAACACTTTCGCGGCCATGCAGGAAGGTAGCGGCGACACAATGGGTCGGTGCGTTCAAGGCAACGTCCAGGGTGTGCCGGACGAAGCGCTCTACCGCAGGATCAATCGTGATCTGTGCCAGGGCGCTATCGACGCTTGCCCCCTCGCGTTGTAACGCGATGAAGCGTTCGATGTTGGCGGTACTGGCGCCTACCTCGCGCATGGCGTCCAGGTACAGTTCGAAGTGACTGCCGTACCCGTCACCCAACTGGTGGTCGGATTCCTCGTCCAGCACAATTTCGTTGATCAGTCGCGCCGCTTGCGGGTCTGTCGGGGGCAGCCACGGCAGGCGCATGCAGGTCAGATCCTGTTGCAGGCGTTTGGTCAGCGTCATGAAGTCCCAGACGGCGAAAACATGGTTTTGCATAAAATGTTGTAACTGCGCGAAAGAATTGATTTCCAGGAAAATTGGATGTTCTTGTAGTTGCAGCTTTTTATGGTTGAGTAGTTCTTGAAGTTGAAACATGGTTAATGCCTATAAGTCGTTATATCGACTCAGATAAAAAGGGTTGTTTAGAACCAAGTGTGTTGCGGATGAGTTTTTCGTTGCGCAGTCATGGGCGTGTCACGGCTGGCTTGGATGCCCGGCAAGCAACAAATAGTGACAATGCCACTTAGTCTTATTGGATTGGGTGCCGTCCACAGGCATGCTCAAGCCTGGTGCTTCGCTTTTGACTGCAGCGCCAAGTCCAATTAAAGAGTAAACACTTGGTTAAGTGTTCAAATACTTTATGAGTTATATAAGGTTTTTTTACAGGAAGGGGCGTTTCGTAGTCGAACTTTATATTCGATGTGGGAACTTTCCTTGTTGTTTGCAGGTTTCAGTTTGTGAACTGAATGACCAGTACTTAACCCACTGTTGCTTTGCAACGCTGGAAATTTCCTGGCAGTCAATGTCAAGTCCGTTACCGCAGCGATCCAGAAGGTGACAGCAGTAGAGGCCGGCTTTGGACGTGTGCGGCGCCTGGCAATCCAGATCCCGCACTGGGCGACCAAAGTCGGGAGAAATCAGCGCGGCTCCTTGTCGTCCTGTTCAAGGCTGTTCAGGTAATGAGTGATCACTTCCATCCCGCGCATCAGGTGATTGCGCAGCGTCAGCACGCTCTGCTCGACCTGTTTGTGCGCGACCAGGTTCAGCAGTTCGCGGTGGTCTTCCTGGGAGGTTTCGCCCAGGCCCATGGCTTCAAGGTTGAACCGCAGGAAGCGCTCCTCCTCGTTCAGCCCATGTTCCACCAGGTTCAACAACCGCTGGTTGGGTGCCTTGCCATACAGCGCCATATGAAACAGACGGTTGAGCCGGCCGATTTCGGTGTAGTCGGTTTCGCGCTCAAGAGCGTCGATCAAGGCATCTGCCTGCTCGATATCGTGCTCGCTGAGCAACGGGATCGATAAGCGCAGCGCCTCCGATTCCAGGAGAATGCGCAGGGCGTAAGTCTCCGCCGAGTTATCTTCAATCAGCGGGGCGACCACGGCACCTTTATGGGTCACAACATGCAACAGCGACTGTGCCTCCAGTTGGCGCAGGGCTTCGCGCACCGGCATCCGGCTGACCCCGAACAGGCTGGCCAGTTCTTGCTGGCGCATGGCGGTGCCGCAGGGCAGGCGGCCATCCAGTATGGCGTTGCGCAGTGTTTCTTCAATAACGGAGCGAGCGAGGTGAGCAGGAATGGGCCCACTGATCTTGATGCTGCTCAAAGGGTTCGGCTTGTGCGTCACGACTACGCTATCCTCCTTTCTTGTTGGAATGGGTTTTGGCTAATTGGATCCAAAGAACACTAGAGATTGCATGCAAGCTTGTCAAACAGGCAAGGTTTCCCTTTGTAAGCGACTCAACAGCGCGGTTTTTCATCGCACATTATGGCTGGCTGGCGTCTTACAAGGCGCGATTGCTTTAGCGTAGTGGGCATTGAGTGATTGCACCGTGCCATTGTTTTTTGCCGACCGACCCTTCACCATCGATTGATTCTCCGTCTCTTTCTACGGACTGAAACCATTGGCGGTACGTTTTACTCCCTCGCGGATTCTGTGCTGGCTGTTTTCAGCGCTGCTGCTGGCTGGCTTATTGCCTGGCGGGCTGCATGCCGATTGGGATTTCTCTCAGATCAGTCGGCGCGCCACCGCGCTCTACGGGCCGTTGGGCGCGGGTCAGCAGCGTATCGATGACTGGCAGCAACTGCTGGCCACGCAAAAACAAGGCAGCGAGGCGGAGCAACTGAAGGTGGTCAACCTGTTCTTCAACAAGCGGGTGCGCTATGTCGAAGATATCGACTTGTGGAACCAGGTCGATTATTGGGAAACGCCCATCGAAGCCTTGTGGAAAGGCGCCGGCGATTGTGAAGACTATGCCATCGCCAAGTATTTCAGCCTGCGGCACCTGGGCGTCTCCAGCGACAAATTGCGCATTACCTACGTCAAGGCATTGCGGCAGAATCGCGCCCATATGGTCTTGACCTATTATTCGACGCCAGAGGCCATGCCGCTGGTGCTCGACAGCCTGATCGATGAAATCCAGCCTGCCAGCCAACGGACCGACTTGCTGCCGGTCTACTCCTTCAACGCCGAAGGCTTGTACCTGCCGGGCGCCAAGGGCAACAAAAAGGTCGGCGACACCAAACGCCTGTCACGCTGGCAGGATGTGTTGAAAAAAATGCGTGCGGAAGGCTTCCCAGCCGAGCCGGCCAACTAGGAGTAACTGTTCAGATGTCACTGTTCAAACAGCTGTTGATCGCTATCTGTCTGTTCCTGGTGGTCGCCTTCAGCGGCAGCTTCATGGTCAGCCTGGAAAGCTCGCGTACCCAGTACGTGAACCAACTGCGCTCCCACGCGCAGGACGCGGCGACCGCCTTGGCGCTGTCCCTGACCCCCAATATCGACGATCCGGCGATGGTCGAGCTGCTGGTCAGCTCGATTTTCGATAGCGGTTATTACGCCAGCATCCGTGTGATCGATGTGACCAATGACCAGGTCATCGTCGAGCGCAGTGGCATCCCCGATAACAACGGCGTGCCCAACTGGTTCGTCAAGCTGATCGGCCTGGAACCGGCCGGTGGCGACGCCCTGGTCAGCCGTGGCTGGGAGCAGGCGGCACGGGTCGAGGTGGTCAGCCATCCGATGTTCGCCCTGGCCAAACTGTGGCAGAGCGCCCTGGGCAGCCTCGGCTGGCTGTTGCTGTGCGGCGCGGTGAGTGCAGTGCTGGGCGCGCTGTTGCTGCGCCGGCAACTCAAGCCTTTGGACTACATGGTCAAACAGTCCCACGCCATTGCCCGCCGCGAGTTCCTGAGCCTGCCGGATCTGCCGCGCACCCCGGAACTGCGCCGTGTAGTGCAGGCGATGAACCAGATGGTGGAAAAGCTCAAGGCCCTGTTCCAGGAGCAGGCTGAGCGCAGCGAAAAACTGCGTGTGGAGTCCTATCAAGACAACCTCACCGGCCTGGCCAACCGTCGCTACTTCGAGATGCAACTCAACGCGCGGGTCAGCAACCCCGAAGAAACCAGCTCAGGCTACCTGCTGGTGTTGCGGGTCAAGGACTTGGCCGGCCTTAACCAGCGCCTCGGCGGCCAGCGCACCGACCAACTGCTGCAGGCGGTCGGTGAACAGTTGCTGCGCCAATGCGAGCCGTATCCGGAAACCCACAACCTGGTCACCCGTATCCGCGGTGGTGAGTTTGCCGTGCTGGCGCCGGGGCTGATGCGTGAAGAGGCGTTGCAGCTGGCGCAGAACCTGGAAAGCACCCTGCAAAGCCTGCAAGCCACCGGCGCCAGTGACGTTTCGCCGGTTGCCTGTATCGGCCTGGCGCCGTTCAATCACGGTGATTCGCCGCAAGCCCTGCTGACCCTGGCCGACCAGGCGCTGGCCCAGGCTGAAACCTTGGGCGATATCAGTTGGGTGTGCCTGGATCACAGCGCGGCCGCCAGCGTCGGCGACGATCATCATGCCTGGCACACACTGCTGGACCAGGCGCTGACCCAGCAACGCTTCGAGCTGTACTTCCAACCGGTGGTGGCCAGCCAGGATCCGCAACTGATCCTGCATTACAAAGTGCTCTCACGCTTGGTCGACAGCCACGGCCACACGATCCCGGCCGGTCGTTTCCTGCCTTGGCTTGAGCGGTTTGGCTGGTCGGCTCGCCTGGACCGGGTGATGTTGGAGCTGGTACTCAAACAAATGGCCAGCCACGAGCACTCGCTGGCCCTGAACCTGTCTGCGGCGACCCTGGCAGACCCGCAAGCCCTGAACCGAGTCTTCGACCTGCTGCGCCAACATGCCAACCTGGGCCCGCGCCTGACCCTGGAAATCGGTGAAGAGCAACTGCCTGAACAGGCGGTGCTGGAGCAGTTGACCCACCGCCTGCGGGAGCTGAACTTTTCCCTCAGCCTGCAACGCTTTGGCGGGCGCTTCAGCATGATCGGCAACCTGGCGCGCCTGGGCCTGGCCTACCTGAAGATCGATGGCAGCTACATCCGCGACATCGACCAGGAAAGCGACAAGCGCCTGTTCATCGAAGCCATCCAGCGCGCAGCCCACAGCATCGACTTGCCGCTGATTGCCGAGCGGGTCGAGACCGAAGGTGAGTTGCAGGTGATTCGCGAGATGGGGATTTTTGGCGTGCAGGGCCAGCTGTTTGGCGAGCCGGCGCCCTGGCGCTGAGGCTGTGGCCGGCCTTAGATCAGGCCGGTCTCATCATCATTGATCAGGTGGCTCAGGCCACCCAGTGATTCCCGTGCGTGGCTGCGGTCCTTGAGCTTGGCTTGCGCGGCAACCGGCAAGTCAGTCAGGTTGATCACACCTTTCTGGATCAGCACCTGAATCAAGTCTTCCAGTACCCGGATCATCTCCGAGTCACTGTGCTTGAGCTGCTTGAGGCTCAGCTCCGCTTCCTCATTGGCGAACCAGGCCTGGATCTCATGATGATCCGCGGGCAGGGTACCGGTCGATTCGGCGAAGGCAACCGCTTCGGCGCGAATCAGCTCACCCTGTGCATCACGTTGCACGTAGAACATTGAACATCCCTCATGAGAAGAACTGACGACAGCCTGTCAGAGCATAGGCCAACGGCGCGCGATTGGGCGTGAGTATGCCGTGCAATCGCAACCCCATGCCAGTCAACGGTGGCCGCAAATGAATCGGCCGCCTCAAGAGGCGGCCGGTTCAGTGGTTCAGCTTAGGTGTGATCGACCTTGATGGTCGGGTCAGCACCACTGATCAACGAATTGATCGTCTGGCCGGACCAGTTGTTACCTTCCAGCTTGATCGTCACATCCGCATTGGCCAGGCCGCCGTCAGCGTTGAGCTTGCCTTCGGAACTGATCTGCAGCGTGGTCACGTTATCCACCGTGGTCAACTTCAGGAAGTTGTCGATGGTGCTGTCGGTTTCACCCTTGAGCAGGTCACGCAGGTCGATACGGTCGCCTTCCGAGGCCTTGAAGTCCTTGATCACGTCGTTGCCGACGTCACCGGATCTCCAGACGAAGGTATCGGCACCGGTACCGCCGATCAGGATGTCATTGCCCTGGCCGCCGATCAGCGTGTCGTTACCCGTGCCGCCCAACAGGATGTCGTTGCCCTTGCCACCGTCCAGGTAGTCGTTGCCGCCCTGGCCGAACAAGATGTCATCACCCGAGCCACCCAGCAGGGTGTCATTACCGTCTTTGGCACCCGAGGTGTTGAACTCGTTGTAGTGCTCGGTGATGTACTTATGCACATCCTGGCCGGTGACAGAAGCAACCGCCACGCCGTTTTTCCCTGCCACGTAGGACTGGATAGCGTTGTAGCCTTCGCCGGTAATGCCCGGGAAGCTCACCAGGTCGCCGAACAGGATGTCATTGCCGTCACCGCCATCGACACGGTCGGCACCCGGCAGGGTGGCCTCGCTGTGACCGAGGATGGCGTTGGCCAGGTCCTTCGGATCGATGTTGCTTTGTGGCTTGTTGTCGCTGTCGTACGGTGCCAACTGATTCAGGCTGACCCCGCTGTTGAGGCCGATGGCTTCTACGCCACCTGTGGACAGGCTTTTGAGCAGTGCGAATGCGTCCTGGGAGTTGCTGATGAGCATTGGATTGTTGACGTTTGAGTATGAGCCTGTACCGTCGCCGCCAACGGATGACAACTCATAGGTGCCATCCCCTTGGGCGTGGATGACGCCCTTGTAGGACGGCGAGCCGTTGGTCCAGAGGGTCACCTCACCGATAGAGTTGATCTTAAGGTAGCGATTCGAGTCGATGTTGATCTGGGTGGCCGTACCTAGGGTGTAGTTGTTCATGTTCACGACGTCATCGAGCTTGACGTTGCCGTACAAGGTCGGGTTGGTCTGCTCGGAACGCTGGTAGAAGGTCGGCTCACCATCGGTGATGAAGTATGTTGTGTTGATTGCATCCTTGTTGCCAGTCGCCTGGGTACTTTGGAAGAAGTTGGATGCAGCCTTGAACACGTCTTCGTAGTTGGTGCCGCCGGTCGACACCATCTTATCCAGGACTTTCTGCAGCGCATCCAGTGCACCTGGGTCTTTCAGGTTGACTGTAACGGTGCGGTTGACCTGGTCACTGAAGTCCGCTAGGAAGATGTTCACGGTGCCGGAAGTGCTGGAGCCGATACTGTCTTTCAGCGAGTTGAATACGGTGGTCAGCGAGGCTTTAGCCGCCGCTACCGACTCTGCCTTCATACTGCCCGACGTATCGATCATGAACGCAATGTTGTAGTTCTTGCCCTGAACCACGTTCAGGCCCGAAACGTCACTCACGATAATGTCGTTGCCACTGGTACCGGTGACGTTGTCATCGCCCGAAGTCGCCGTGCTCCCGCTATAAACCGCTGGGTACACCTTGACCGGCAGGTTGGCCACGGTTGTGGCCGAGCCGCCGAGGCTTTCGGTGGAGGTCGACGTCACGGTCAGGTTGTACTGGCCGCTGGTGTAAGGCAGTGGTTTGAGGCTCAAGTTGTTGAGGTTCCAACCGGTGACGTCCACTTCGGTATGGCCCTGGGTCGCCGTGAAAGTATGACCGGCACCGTCGCTGAGCACTGCGCCCACCGGGATGCTGCCAATCTTCACGCTCAGGGTTTCCGAACCGTCGGTATCGGTCAGGCCGGTGGTGACTTTGGTCAGTTTGACCGTGCCGTTCTCCAGCCCTTCGTTGAGCTTGTACGCGTCGTAGTAACCCTGGCCGTTTGTGCCGTGCAGATCCGACACTTGGGCGCCGGCGCTGATCAGGTCGTTGATGCCGGTGTAGATCGGGATGTTGGTATTGCTCAGGTTAGTGGTTGCACCACCGTTGACCGACAGGTTGACGTCATAGCTGCCGGGACCTGACTGGTTGGCATGGTAGATATCAATGCTGTAGTAGCCATTGCTGGTCGGGGTGTAGGTACCGCTGAACTGGCCCGAGTTCGAGCCCCACGTACCGCTGGCCACGTCTTTGCCGCCGACGTTGATCAGGATGCTGTCATCGCCATAGCCGCTGAAGGTATAGGTCTTGCCAGCTTCCAGGTAGATCAGGCCGGAGGTTTTCGACCCGGCGCCGCCAGGTACGTCGGCAGTAGACGTAACGTCGGTCGCTACCACGGTGCTGTTAGGCGTTCCGGCGTTATCGATCGCATTTTTCAACACGGTCGGCGAGGCGCCATTACCGTTGGTGCCCAGGTTCGCAATGCTGTTCCAGCTCTGCTTGGTCAGGCCGACCGAGGCTATGTTGTTATCGGCAACGCTCAAGGTCGGCGCGTCTGCAACCGGAGTGATGTCGACTTTCACGGTAGCGCTGGTGCCCAGGTCCTTGCCATCGGTTGGCTGGAACTTGAACTGTGCGTAGTCAGCCTGTTTGTTGCCCACACCGGTGCCGCCGTAGCCGTCGGCTCCGGATTCGTTGGCGTTTGGCGTGAAGCGCAACTGGCCGCCGTCGATCTGCGCCTTGGTGAAGGTCTGCCCGGCTGTCACGTTGGTCCAGGTAGTGCCGTCCGCTGCCAGGTACTGCAGCTTGCCGGCGACTGGCAGCTCGGTGATTTTCACCCCGAGGCTGGCCTGAGGGGAATCCACATCGGTGACCCCGAAATTGGCCCAAGTCAGCTTCAGCGATGTGTCTTCGGTGCCGGTAACGGCGCCGCCAATGGCAACCGGTGCGTCGTTGACCGCCACTACGTTGACCGTGGTGGTTGCCACGTTCGAGTAGTTGCCGCCGTCGGTCACGGTCACGGTGATGGTCCGTGGCGTGGTGCTCGGGTCGTCGCTGCTGTTGCTGAACGTGATGTTCTTGATCTGCTGCATGTAGTCAGCCAGCGACGCCGTACCGGTCAGGGTCAGGGTGACCTTGCCGGTGACAGGGTCCGTGACCGAGGTCACGTTCATACCGGTGACCTTGCTGTAGTCCAGCGTGTCGCTCGGCTGAGTATTGGTCAGGACTACCGTGGCGCCAGTCAGCTGGGTGCTGTCCGGGTCGGTGATCTTGATGTCGGTGTCAGCAATCGACACGCCAGTGCCGCCTTCGGTGAACGTAGTCCTGTAGTCGTTGCCGGTGGCGCCACTGGAATTGTTGGCATCCAGGTCGATAACCGGCGGTGCATCGTTGTCGATGATCGATGTTTCGATCTTACCGTTGGTGGTACTGACAGCCAGGTTCTCGAAGTTACCGCCGGAGGTCCCGGAGATACTGATCTCGAACTTCTCCGTAGGCTCGGTCAACTTGTCGTCGATGGTCTTGATATCGAACGTCGCGCTGCTTTGGCCGGCCGGAATCTTCACGGTGTACACGCCGTTGAAGTCTGAACCGTCCTGGGCCACGCCTTTGTACGACAGAGTCACCGTGACTTCGGTTTGCGCCGGCTGGGTCAGGTTCAACGTGTAGTGAGCGGTCTGGCCTTCGGTAACCGAGGTATCGCCCGCGATACTGATCACGGTGTTGCTCGTCACGTCCGTCACCTTGGTGACGACTGGAGTACCGACCGGGATCAGGTTTTCATACTTGTCGCCACCGCTGACCACGTTAGTGATCTTGGCGGAAATATCCTTGGCGCCCACGTAGAAGTCATTCGGCGCGGTGAAGTTGGCGGTACTGCTGGTCTTGCCATTACCGATGGTAATGATCAAGTCGTTGTCCAACTTGATCACCAGGTCCGAACCCACGTTGGTCACGGCCACGCCGTTCTTGTCCACGAGGCTGGCGGTATAGACGATCTGGCCGCCTTCGGCGACGTTGGTGGTGGCGGTCAGCACAACTTTTACATCGTCGATGGTGTCGTTGATCTGCGTCGTGGCACCGTCGCCTGCAACCACGAGCTTCTCGAAGTTGCCGCCAGCGGTGTCGGTGATCTTGACGGTCTGGGTGCTCTTGTCGATGAACACGTCATCGCCTGGGGCGTTCACTGTCACGGTACCGACGGTGTCGCCGGCCTTGATGGTGATGGTTTGTTTGTTGTCGAGGGTCAGGGTGACGTCGGTGTCAGCCTTGTTGCTCAAGGTGGCGGTGTAAGTGATCTTGCCGCCTTCGTTCACTTCAGACGGAGCCGTCAGGGTCACAGTCGTAGTGTTGTCGGTACCTGGGGTGTCAGTGACAGTCGTAGTGACCTTGTCAGTATTTGGAACCAGGTTCTCGAAGTGCGCGCCACCGGTGACTTTCGTTATGCCGGTAGTAACAGTCTGATCGCCTTTGTATACGTCATCCGGAGCCACAACCGAGACAGTACCGCTCGATTTGTCCACACCGATGGTGATGACCTGCTTGTTATCCAAGGTGATAGTCAGTGGGCCGGTGGTGTTAGTCACCGGAGCGCCGTTTTTATCCACAAGGGTAGCGGTGTAGACGATCTGGCCGCCTTCACCGACAGTTTTGGTGGCAGTCAGAACCACATCAACCTTGTCGATGGTGTCGTTGATCTGCGTCGTTGCGCCGTTACCTGCAACCACCAGTTTCTCGAAGTTGCCGCCAGTGGTGTCGGTGATCTTGACGGTCTGGGTGCTCTTATCGATGAACACGTCATCGCTCGGAGCATCAACAGTCACAGTACCAACGGTGTCGCCAGCCTTGATGGTGATGGTTTGCTTGTTGTCCAGCGTCAGGGTGACGTCGGTGTCAGCCTTGTTGCTCAAGGTGGCGGTGTAAGTGATTTTTCCACCTTCGTTCACTTCAGACGGAGCCGTCAAAGTCACGGTGGTGGTGTTATCGGTGTCCGGTGTGTCGGTCACGATGGTGGTGACTTTATCGGTACCCGGAACCAGGTTTTCAAAGTGCTCGCCACCGGTGACTTTAGTGATGCCGGTAGTAACAGTCTGGTCGCCTTTGTACACATCATCCGGAGCCACAACCGAGACAGTACCGCTCGATTTGTCCACACCGATGGTGATGACCTGCTTGTTATCCAAGGTGATAGTCAGCGGGCCGGTGGTGTTAGTCACCGGAGCGCCGTTTTTATCCACAAGGGTAGCGGTGTAGACGATCTGGCCGCCTTCGCCCACGGTTTTGGTCGCGGTCAGGACCACATCGACTTTGTCGATGGTGTCGTTGATCTGCGTTGTGGCGCCGTTACCTGCAACCACGAGCTTCTCGAAGTTGCCGCCAGCGGTGTCGGTGATCTTGACGGTCTGGGTGCTCTTATCGATGAACACGTCATCGCTCGGAGCATCCACAGTCACGGTGCCGACGGTGTCGCCAGCCTTGATGGTGATGGTTTGTTTGTTGTCGAGGGTCAGAGTGACATCGGTATCCGCTTTATTAGAAAGCGTAGCGGTGTAGGTGATCGTGCCGCCTTCGTTCACTTCCGACGGAGCCGTCAGGGTCACGGTAGTGGTGTTATCAGTACCTGGGGTGTCAGTGACAGTCGTAGTGACCTTGTCAGTATTTGGAACCAGGTTCTCGAAGTGCTCGCCACCGGTGACCTTAGTGATGCCGGTCGTAACAGTCTGATCGCCTTTGTACACATCATCCGGCGCTACAGCCGAGACAGTACCGCTCGACTCGTTCACACCAATGGTGATGACCTGTTTGTTATCCAGGGTGACAGTCACCGGACCGGTAGTGTTGAGGACTGGCGCACCGTTTTTATCCACAAGGGTCGCGGTGTAGATGATCTGGCCGCCTTCACCCACGGTTTTGGTCGCGGTCAGGACCACATCAACCTTGTCGATGGTGTCGTTGATCTGCGTCGTGGCGCCGTCGCCTGCAACCACGAGTTTCTCGAAGTTGCCGCCAGCGGTGTCGGTGATCTTGACGGTCTGGGTGCTCTTATCGATGAACACGTCATCGCTCGGAGCATCCACAGTCACGGTGCCGACGGTGTCGCCAGCCTTGATGGTGATGGTTTGTTTGTTGTCGAGGGTCAGAGTGACATCGGTATCCGCTTTATTAGAAAGCGTAGCGGTGTAGGTGATCGTGCCGCCTTCGTTCACTTCCGACGGAGCCGTCAGGGTCACGGTAGTGGTGTTATCAGTACCTGGGGTGTCAGTGACAGTCGTAGTGACCTTGTCAGTATTTGGAACCAGGTTCTCGAAGTGCTCGCCACCGGTGACCTTAGTGATGCCGGTCGTAACAGTCTGATCGCCTTTGTACACATCATCCGGCGCTACAGCCGAGACAGTACCGCTCGACTCGTTCACACCAATGGTGATGACCTGTTTGTTATCCAGGGTGACAGTCACCGGACCGGTAGTGTTGAGGACTGGCGCACCGTTTTTATCCACAAGAGTAGCGGTGTAGACGATCTGGCCGCCTTCACCGACAGTTTTGGTGGCAGTCAGAACCACATCAACCTTGTCGATGGTGTCGTTGATCTGCGTCGTGGCGCCGTC
This sequence comes from Pseudomonas sp. WS 5027, assembly GCF_012985695.1. Lineage (NCBI taxonomy): Bacteria > Pseudomonadati > Pseudomonadota > Gammaproteobacteria > Pseudomonadales > Pseudomonadaceae > Pseudomonas > Pseudomonas sp. WS 5027. The sequence goes on from NZ_JAAQWU010000041.1 coordinate 19,408, forward strand.
GCCTGCAACCACGAGTTTCTCGAAGTTGCCGCCAGCGGTGTCGGTGATCTTGACGGTCTGGGTGCTCTTATCGATGAACACGTCATCGCTCGGAGCATC
>NZ_JAAQWU010000042.1:0-15361 GCF_012985695.1 Pseudomonas sp. WS 5027
CGCGCTAAACCAGGATGCCCGCGTTATCGTTGACGATTTTCGCGAGCAAGCTCGCTCCTACAGTGAGCATGCATCAAGCCACGAACTGCTCCGCGTGATGGCAAGCCACTTGGCGGTTGTCCAGTTCACGCAGCGGTGGTTCTTCACTGCTGCTCGGTATTTCCCTGTAGGAGCGGGCTTGCCCGCGAAGAACGCAAGGGCGCCGCGCTAAACCAGGATGCCCGCGTTATCGTTGACGATTTTCGCGAGCAAGCTCGCTCCTACAGTGAGCATGCATCAAGCCACGAACTGCTCCGCGTGATGGCAAGCCACTTGGCGGTTGTCCAGTTCCCGCAGCAGCGGTTCTTCACTGCTGCAGCGCTCGGTCGCATACGGGCAGCGCTTGTGGAAGGCGCAGCCAGGTGGCGGGTTAAGCGGGTTGGGCAGTTCGCCGACGATCTTGATCTTTGGCTTGTTCGGGTCGGGATGGATGGTCGGGGTGGCCGACAACAGCGCCTGGGTGTACGGGTGCAGGGGACGTGCGTAGATGTCCTCCTTGGGGCCCACTTCCACCGGGCGGCCGAGGTACATCACCATCACGTCATCCGCGACGTGTTGCACCACCGCCAGGTTGTGGGAGATGAACACATAGGCCGTGTTGTACTGCTGCTGCAAATCCATGAACAGGTTGAGCACCTGGGCCTGGATCGAGACGTCGAGGGCCGAGGTCGGCTCATCCGCCACCAGCACTTTGGGTTGCAGCATCATTGCCCGGGCCAGGGCGATCCGCTGGCGCTGGCCACCGGAGAACATGTGCGGGTAGCGCTGATAGTGCTCAGGGCGCAGGCCCACCTGCTTCATCATCGCCTGGACTTTTTCCCGGCGCTCGGCCGCGGACAGGTTGGTGTTGATCAGCAGCGGCTCGCCCAGTTGATCACCGACTTTCTGCCGAGGGTTCAACGAGGCATAAGGGCTCTGGAACACCATCTGCACGTCTTTGCGTAGTTGCTTGCGCTGGGCCTTGTCGGCGCCGGCGACTTCCTGGCCGGCGATTTTCAAGGATCCGGACGATGGCTCTTCAATCAGCGTCAGTGCCCGAGCCAGGGTGGATTTGCCGCACCCGGACTCACCCACCACAGCCAGGGTCTTGCCGGCCTCCAGCTCAAACGACACGCCATTGAGGGCGCGCACGGTGGCGTGGCCCTTGAACAGGCCACGGGACACTTCGTAGTGACGGGTCAGGTCGCGGGCGGTAAGAACGACGGCCATTACGCCACCTCCTGGTTCAAGGGGTAGAAGCAGCGCACAAGGCTGTGGGCTTGCGGGTCCAGGGTCGGACGGGTCTGGCGGCAGCTGTCCTGCACGTACGGGCAGCGTGGTGACAGCAGGCAGCCTTGCGGGCGGTCATAACGACCAGGAACGATGCCGGGCAAGGTTGCCAGGCGTTCGGCGCCCATGCTGTGTTCCGGGATCGCCGCCAGCAATGCTTCGCTGTACGGGTGCGCCGGTACGTCGAACAAGCCCGGTACCTGGCCGACTTCCACCGCTTGGCCGGCGTACATCACGCACACGCGCTGGGCGGTTTCCGCTACGACTGCGAGGTCGTGGGTAATGAGCACCAGGCCCATGTTCTGTTCTTTCTGCAGGGCCAGTAGCAGTTCCATGATCTGCGCCTGAATGGTCACGTCCAGCGCCGTGGTCGGTTCATCCGCGATCAGCAGTTTCGGCTCGCCGGCGATGGCCATGGCGATGGCCACGCGCTGGCTCATACCGCCGGACAGTTGGTGCGGGTAGGCATCCATACGGCTGGCAGCGCCTGGGATTTCGACTTTTTCCAACAGTTCGATGGCCCGCTTGCGCGCTTGCTTGCTGGACATTTTCAGGTGCAGGCGCAGCACTTCTTCAATCTGGAAGCCCACGGTGTAGCTGGGATTCAGCGCGGTCATCGGGTCCTGGAACACCATCGCCAGGTCTTTGCCGACGATCTGCCGACGTTGACGGTTGCTCAGCTTGAGCATGTCCTTGCCGTCGAAGGTCAGCGAGTCAGCGGTGACGATGCCGGGATGCTCGATCAGGCCCATCAGCGCCATCATGGTCACGGATTTACCCGAACCCGACTCGCCAACGATGGCCAGTACTTCGCCTTTGTCCACGGACAGGTCGAGGCCATCGACCACTGGCACGGCGGTTTTGTCGCCGAAGCGCACATTGAGATTCTTGATTTCTAGCAGTGACATGGGAATCTCCTCACGCGGCATTCTTGAGTTTCGGGTCCAGCGCATCGCGCAGTCCGTCGCCCATCAGGTTGATTGCCAGCACGCTGAGCAAAATGGTCAAGCCAGGCAGGCTCACGACCCACCAGGCGCGTTCGATGTAGTCACGGGCCGAAGCCAGCATGGTGCCCCACTCGGGGGTTGGCGGTTGTACGCCAAGGCCGAGGAAGCCCAGGGCCGCGGCATCGAGAATCGCCGAGGAGAAGCTCAAGGTGGCCTGCACGATCAGCGGTGCCATGCAGTTGGGCAGCACGGTCACGAACATCAGGCGCGGCAGACCGGCACCGGCCAAGCGCGCGGCCGTCACATAGTCACGGTTGAGCTCGCCCATCACCGCCGCGCGGGTCAGGCGCACATAGGATGGCAGCGACACAATGGCAATCGCGATCACGGTGTTGATCAAGCCAGGGCCGAGGATGGCGACAATCGCCACGGCCAGCAGCAGGGACGGCAGGGCCAGCATGATGTCCATCAGACGCATGATGGTGGGGCCGAGCAGACGCGGGAAGAACCCGGCGAACAGCCCCAGCAGGATCCCCGGAATCAGCGACATCACCACCGATGACAAGCCGATCAGCAACGACAGGCGTGAGCCTTGGATCAGGCGCGACAGCAAGTCGCGGCCCAATTCGTCGGTGCCCAGCAGGAACTGCATCTGCCCGCCTTCGAGCCACGACGGCGGGGTCAGCAGGAAGTCGCGGTATTGCTCGCTGGGGTTATGGGGCGCGACCCACGGGGCGAAGATCGCGCAGAACACGATCAGCAACATGAACAGCAGGCCGGCAACCGCGCCCTTGTTCTTGGAGAAGGCTTGCCAGAATTCTTTGTACGGCGACGGGTACAGCAGGCTTTGATCGACTGCTGACACGGGAGTTGGTGTGGTCATGGTCATGATCTCAGCGCTGGTGACGGATGCGTGGGTTGGCGAAGCCGTAGAGGATATCCACCACGAAGTTCACCAGGATCACCAGGCAGGCGATCAGCAGGATGCCGTTTTGCACCACCGGATAATCCCGGGCGCCAATGGCTTCGATCAGCCATTTGCCGATGCCGGGCCAGGAGAAGATGGTCTCGGTCAATACCGCGCCGGCCAGCAGCGTGCCGACTTGCAGGCCGACCACGGTCAATACCGGGATCAGCGCGTTGCGCAGGCCGTGCACGAACACCACGCGCGCCGGCGACAGGCCCTTGGCCTTGGCGGTACGGATGTAGTCTTCGCGCAGTACTTCAAGCATCGATGAGCGGGTCATCCGCGCGATTACCGCCAGCGGAATGGTGCCGAGCACGATGGCCGGCAGGATCAGGTGGTGCAGCGCATCCCAGAACGCGTCCGGCTCGTCGGCCAGCAGGGTGTCGATCAGCATGAAGCCGGTGCGTGGCTCGATGTCATAGAGCAGGTCGATACGCCCGGAAACCGGGGTCCAGCCCAGGCTCACCGAGAAGAACATGATCAGGATCAGGCCCCACCAGAAGATCGGCATCGAATATCCCGCCAGGGAGATGCCCATCACCCCATGGTCGAACAGGGATCCTCGCTTCAAGGCCGCGATCACCCCGGCCAGTAGCCCGAGGATGCCGGCGAACAACAGGGCGGCCATGGACAGCTCCAGGGTCGCGGGGAACAGTGCGCTGAACTCGGTCCACACGCTGGTGCGGGTGCGCAGGGATTCGCCGAGGTCGCCCTGGGCGAGCTTGCCGACGTAGTCCAGGTATTGCGCATATAAGGGTTTGTTCAAGCCAAGGCGTTCCATTGCCTGGGCGTGCATCTCGGGGTCAACCCGCCTTTCGCCCATCATGACTTCTACGGGGTCGCCGGGGATCATGCGAATCAACGCAAAAGTCAGCAACGTGATGCCGAAGAACGTTGGGATCAACAATCCCAATCGGCGGGCAATAAAACTAAACATCGTGGTATCTACCTCAATCAGCCGGTTAGGCAGGTCCGGCACCGTCAACGTCGACGGTGCGGGGCGTCTCTTATTACTTCACCTGGGTGGTGGCGAAGTTATTGTTGGTCAGGGGGCTTTGGATATATCCCTCGACGTTTTTACGCATGGCGGTGAACATTTTCGGGTAGGCCAAGGGGATCCACGGTTGGTCCTTGTCGAAAACCTCCAACGCTTGTTCATAGAGTGCGGCGCGCTGTGTGGGTTCAGCGATGGCACGGGCCTTGTCGATCAAGCCCTGAAACTCTTCGTTACACCAGCGGGCGTAGTTTTCGCCGTTTTTGGCGGCATCGCAACTCAGGTTCGGCGTGAGGAAGTTGTCTGGATCGCCGTTGTCCCCGGCCCAGCCGGCAGAGACCATGTCGTGCTCGCCAGCCTTGGCGCGCTTGAGCATTTCGCCCCATTCCATGACCTTGATATTGACCTTCAGGCCAATCTGCGCCAGATCCGCCTGCATGCGCTGGGCGCCAAGCATCGGGTTGGGATTGGTCGGGCCGCCGCCGTTGCGGGTGAACAGGGTGAACTCGGTACCTTCCGGCACACCGGCTTCCTTGAGTAGGGCGCGGGCCTTGTCCAGGTCGCGGGCCGGGTTTTTCAGCTTGTCGTTGAAACCTAGCAAGGTCGGCGGGTACGGGCCGGTGGCGTCGACGGCATTGCCTTTGCCGTACAGGGATTCGTTGTAGCCTTGTTTGTCGAATGCGATGTTGATCGCGTGACGCACCCGCGCGTCGCTCATGTACTTGCGGGTGGTGTTCATGGCGGTGTAGGCGGTGGTCATCGCCGCCAGCTCCGAGACCTTGAGGTTTGGATCGGCCTTGATACTTGGCAGGTCATCGGGTTTTGGATACAGGGCGATCTGGCACTCATTGGCCTTGAGCTTTTGCAGGCGCACGTTGTTATCCACCGCGATGGCCAGGATCAGCGGGTCAGCGGGCGGCTTGCCGCGGAAGTATTCCGGGTTGGCCTTGAAGCGCACCTGGGCGTCTTTCTGGTAGCGGGTAAAAATGAACGGGCCGGTGCCGATCGGCTTGCTGTTGAGCTCGCCGGTCTTGTTGGCGGCCAGCAGTTTGTCGGCGTACTCGGCCGAGTGAATGGCGGTGAACGGCATTGCAACATCGGCCAGGAACGGTGCTTCGGGGCGGGTCAGGGTGAAGACCACGGTGTGGTCATCGGTCTTCTCGACGCTTTTGAGCAGTTCCTTGAAACCCATGCTTTCGAAATAAGGGAAGCCGGTAATGGACTTGTCGTGCCACGGGTGTTTCGGGTCCAGTTGGCGCTGGAAACTCCAGAGCACGTCGTCGGCATTCAGGTTGCGCGTAGGCTTGAAGTAATCGGTGGTGTGGAACTTGACGTCATCACGCAGGTGGAAGGTATAGGTCAGGCCGTCCTCACTGATGTCCCAGGACTTGGCGAGTGCGGGCCTGATTTCAGTGGTGCCGGGCTTGAAGTCCACCAGGCGGTTGAACATGGTTTCGGCGGCGGCATCGGCGGTGACGGCCGTGACGTACACGACCGGGTCGAAGCCTTCCGGACTGGCTTCGGTGCAGACCACCAGCGGCTTGGCCGAAATGCCCAGGGCCACACTCAGCAGTGCAGCGGTCATGGCAGCTTGTAACGGGAGCATTTTCATCGAAGAGCCCTCTGCGATCGATTCAACCACACAAATGTAGACGGCAGGCTCGTCCTGAGCCCGCCGTCTACCTGGTGCGAATTAAAGAATGTTGAATGGGACGGTGGTAACCAGACGGAATTCTTTGACGCTGCCGTCGAACTGGTTGGCGCTGCCACGGTGTTCAACGTAGGTGGCACGAATCGCGGTGGCCTTGAGCGGGCCGCTCTGGACCGCGTAGGCTGCGCCAACACCGTATTCCTGGTGTTTTTCGCCGTCTTGTTTTTCGATGCCGGTGTAGGCGTAAGCGCCGTTGCTGTTACCGGTGTAGTGAGTACCGTCGATACCCCAGCCGCGTGCGGAGTAGACGTTGAACTTCAGGCCCGGCACGCCGTATTCGGCCATGTTGATGGCGTAGGCGACCTGGAAGGATTTCTCGTTCGGGCCGTTGAAGTCCGAAGTCAGGGAGTTGGCCAGGTAGATGCCGTTGGTTTCGTGCAGGTAGTCGAAGTACTCGTTACCGTTCACTTGCTGGTAGGAGAAGGTCAGGCTGTGAGCCTGATGCGCCAGGCCGAGGGACAGTGAGAAGGTATCGTTGTCGATTTCCCCCATCAGCTTTTTGCCTTCGTCGACGGTTTTGTAGTAGTTGAAGCCAGTGGTCAGGGCCAGTTGCTGGCTGTCACCCAGTTCGTGGGTAGCGCCAAAGTAGTACTGGTTCCAGAAGTCCTTGACGTTGGCGCCGAAGACGCTGGTTTTCAGGCTCGCGAACGGTTGGTAGTTGGCGCCCAGGGTGTAGACCTTGTCGGTTGTAGCGCTTTTGGCGCCTTGTTGGCTGTACTCGCTACGGAACTTCGACAGGCTCTGCTCGGACCGTGGCGAGACGCGGTCAAACACGCCCCCCTGGAACGACAGGTTGCTGAACTCTGCGCTGTTGAAGCTCACACCTTGGAAGCTCGATGGCAGGGGACGGTTGCCGATGTTGTCGACAATCGGCGTGCTGAAGTTCTGGCGGCCGGCGGTCAGTGTTGTGTTCGACACGCGGAACTGCAAGTTGGCCAGGCCCAGTTTGCTCCACTGGTCTACGGCATTGCCGTCAGAGTCAGCCAAGGTACGGTTGGAGCCGCCCTTGATATCGCGTTTGCTGCGGTCTAGAACCAGAGCGTTGTACACCGCTACTTCGGCCTTGACGCCCACAGTGCCCTGGGTGAAACCCGAGCTGGCATTGATGATGGTGCCCTGGACCCAGTTGGTACGGTTGCGGTCGGTCTTCGTTACACCGTGCTCTTTGTATTTGAAGCTGCCCCCGCGGTACAGGTGTTCATTGGAGTACCAGTTGCGCGTACTGCCGCCCAGGCTGAAGTCTTCGATAAAGCCTTTTGCCTCGCTTTGGGCGCTGCTGCCGGCCAGTGTGGTAGGAACAAAGTCCTGGCTCACGGATTCTGCATAGGCGGTTGCCGTGATGCTGCTGATGGCCATGGCCAGTAGCACTTTGCTGCTTAGTTTCATGGGTGGAGCTCCTTTGGTTCTCTTTTTTTAATGCCGGCCTTATTAGGTGAGCCGGCTATTGGGTGTGTAACTCTTCAAGCCTTTGCAAACGTTTGCTGTAGGACATTTCACGAATTACAGCTGCACGTTTGCAGCAGAGCCAACTTCGCTCTGCGCATCCGGTTATTTTCTTATGGGGTAATACTGACGCCCGAGAACACGTTGCGGCCGAAGGGGCTCACTTTGAAACCTTCGACTTTGGTGCTTAACGGCTGGTTGACCGTCGAGTGGGCGACAGGCGTGATCGGCACCTGCTGTTTGAGCAGTTGCTGCGCCTGTTTGTACAGAACAGTCCTTTGTTCGCGGTCGGTGACGACCTTGGCTTGCTTGATCAGCTTGTCGTACGCAGGGTCGCACCACATCGAGTAGTTGTTCCCGCCGATGGCGTCGCAGCTGTAGAGGGTGCCTAGCCAGTTGTCCGGGTCACCGTTATCGCCGGTCCAGCCAATCAGGCTGACATCGTGCTCGCCGTTCTTGGTGCGCTTGATGTACTCGCCCCATTCATAGCTGACGATCTTGACCTTGAGGCCGATCTTGGCCCAGTCGTTTTGCAGCATCTCGGCCATCAGCTTGGCGTTGGGGTTGTACGGGCGCTGGACCGGCATCGCCCACAGGGTGATCTCGGTGCCTTCCTTGACGCCGGCAGCCTTGAGCAATTCCTTGGCTTTTTCCGGGTTGTAGGCGGCGTCCTTGATGCTGTCGTCGTAGGACCATTGGGTCGGCGGCATGGCATTGACAGCCAACTGCCCGGCGCCTTGGTACACGGCGTTGAGGATGCTCTGCTTGTTTACTGCCATGTCCAGCGCCTGGCGGACTTCGAGCTGGTCGAAGGGTTTGTGCCGGACGTTGTAGGAGATGTAGCCGAGGTTGAAGCCAGGCTTGGTCAGCAGTTGCAAGTTGGGGTCGGCCTTGAGCGCGTCGACATCGGCGGGGCGTGGATGCAGGGTGACCTGGCATTCATTGGCCTTGAGCTTCTGTACTCGCACCGAAGCATCGGTGTTGATGGCGAAAATCAGTTGGTCGAGCTTGACCTTGCTCGGGTCCCAATACTGTTTATTGCCGGCGTAACGGATCTGCGAATCCTTCTGGTACCGCTGGAACACGAACGGCCCGGTGCCGATCGGCTTCTGGTTGATATCGCTGGGTTTGCCGGTCTTGAGCAGTTGTTCGGCGTATTCCGCCGAGAGGATTGCGGCGAAGCTCATGGCGATGTTCTGGACAAACGCAGCGTCGACCGTATTGAGGGTCATCACCACGGTGTGCGGGTCGGTTTTCTCGACCTTGGCGATGTTCTTGTTCAGGCTCATCCCGTTGAAGTACGGAAACTCGGTGGGGTAGGCCTTGCGAAACGGATGGTCGGGATCAAGCATGCGATTGAAGGTGAACAGCACGTCATCGGCATTGAAATCCCGTGTCGGCTTGAATTCCTTGTTGCTGTGGAACTTCACCCCTTCGCGCAAGTGGAAGGTATAGGTCAGGCCGTCTGGCGAGATATCCCACTTGGTAGCCAGTCCTGGGACGACCCCGGTTTCGCCCTTTTCGAACTCAACCAGGCGGTTGTAGATCGGTTCGGCCGCATCGTTGTCGGTGGCGGTGGTGTATTGCGCGGTATCGAACCCGGCCGGGCTGCCTTCGGAGCAGAACACCAGGCTTTTCTTCTCGGCAGCCTGGCCCATCGAAGCGACGGCCAACAGGCTGGTACCCAATATCGCGGATAGAACGGTGGTATGGCGCATGACGGTCCCCAATCCATGTTTATCGTTTTCGTCAGTGAACAGTCGCCACGCCTTACCTGGCATGGAGAAAGCACTGCTCCCATCCACAGCAAATGCCGTATCGGAACTGCGTATTTGCCTACCGCGACGTTAGGGAACGCGGGCAGGACAGTAAATGCGCAGAACCGGACAGACCTTGTAGGGATCGGACGTTACCTTTGCAGTTAGATGCTGTAGGTCGGCAGCGACTGCGAACGTAGTCTGATTCCTAGTGTCTTGGCGGATGCAATAACGGCGACGTTACGAAACGTCGCCGCTAGAGATCACTACTTGCTGACGCTCACCCCGTAGAAGGAATTCAAGCCAAATGGGCTGATCTTGAAGTCCTGCACGTTGTTGCGCATGGGTTGATACACCGTCGAGTGTGCGATAGGTGTCATGGGGACTGCGTCTTTGAGGACGTGTTGCGCCTGTTTGTACAGTTCGGTGCGCTTGGCGACATCCGACGTGGCCTTGGCTTCTTTCACGATGCCGTCGAATTTTTTGTCACACCATTTGGAGAAGTTGTTGCCGGCCAGGGAGTCGCAGCCGAACAGTACGTTCAGCCAGTTGTCCGGGTCACCATTGTCACCGCTCCAGCCGATGATCATGGCCTGGTTCTCGCCGCCCTTGGAGCGCTTGATGTACTCGCCCCACTCGTAGCTGACGATGTTGACCTTCAAGCCGATCTGCTTCCAGTCGTTCTGCAGCATCTCGGCCATCAGCTTGGCGTTGGGGTTGTACGGACGTTGGACCGGCATGGCCCACAGGGTGATTTCGGTGCCTTCCTTGACGCCGGCTTCCTTGAGCAACTCCTTGGCCTTGGCCACGTCGTGCGGGACGTCCTTGATGGTCTCGTCATAGGACCACTGGGTCGGCGGCATGGCGTTGACCGCCAGTTGGCCTGCGCCCTGGTAAACCGAGTCGATGATCTGCTGCTTGTTGACCGACATGTCCAGGGCCTGGCGTACGCGTAGGTCGGCCAGTGGGTTGGCCGCAGTCTGGCCTTTGAGCACAGGCATGACGTTGTAGGCGATATAGCCCAGGTTGAAACCGGCCTGGTGTGGCAGTTTCAGGGTCTTGTCTTCGCCCAGGGCCTTGAGGTCGGCTGGACGTGGGAAAAGGGTGACCTGGCATTCGTTCTTCTTGAGTTTCTGCACACGTACCGACGGGTCGGTGGTGATGGCGAAGATCAGGTTGTCGATCTTCACGTCTTCAGGCTTCCAGTAATCCTTGTTGCCGGTGAAGCGGATGTTGGAGTCTTTCTGATAGCTCTTGAACACGAACGGGCCAGTGCCTACCGGCTTCTGGTTGATCTCCTGGGGCTTGCCTTCCTTCAACAGTTGGGCGGCGTATTCGGCCGACTGCAGCGAGGCGAAGCTCATGGCCAGGTTCTGGATAAATGCGGCGTCCACGGTGCCAAGGGTGAACTTGACGGTATGGTCGTCGATTTTCTCGATGTTCTTGATGTTGGTGTCCATCCCCATGTCCGTGAAATACGGGAACTCGGTGGGGTAGGCCTTACGGAATGGATCGTCTTTGTTGATCATCCGGTTGAAGGTGAAGAGCACGTCGTCGGCGTTGAATTCGCGCGTCGGCTTGAAGTATGGCGTGGTGTGGAACTTGACCCCTTCGCGCAGGTGGAAGGTGTAGGTCAGGCCATCTTCGGAAACGTCCCACTTGGTGGCCAAGCCAGGAATCACGGCGGTGCCGCCACGCTCGAACTGGCTGAGACGGTTGAACATGGTTTCGGCCGAAGCATCGAAGTCTGTTCCGGTGGTGTACTGGCCTGGGTCGAAACCGGCCGGGCTCCCTTCGGAGCAGAACACCAGATTAGTCGCCGCCTGGGCGAAAGGTGCAGCGGCCATTAAACCGGCGCTGACTAAAAACGGAATGACTGCGTGTTTAAGCATGTTGGCCTCATGATTTGTTGTCATTTTTGGAATTGAGGGCGACCTCGTGAGTCGGCCTGCGGATACTTATGCAGGCCCCATACCCAATGCAAGACGTTGAGAGGCAACAAGCGGCAAAGAGTGGTACGAACGTACAAGAATGTCGCATTCATATAATTTTCGACACAAAACTGCATTTTTGACGGTTTTTTCGGTGCGCGCGACGCACCGAATCGGCCCAACCGAGGTGTCTGGCGCACTCGGTTGGGGCGTGGTTGTTACTTATTCAGACTTACGCCATAGAACGGCGTCAGCCCAAACGGGCTGATTTTGAAGTCCTGGACTTCCTTGCGCAGTGGCTGGAAAACCGTCGAGTTCGCAATAGGCGTTATAGGTACTTGATCTTTAAGTATTTTTTGCGCCTGTTGATACCACTTGATGCGCTCGTCACGGTCACTGCTGAGTTTGGCCTTCTGTACCAGTTGGTCGTACTGCGGGTTACACCATTTTGCGTAGTTGCTGCCCTTGACCGCCGCACAACTGTAGAGCACCCCAAGCCAGTTATCCGGGTCGCCGTTGTCGCCGGTCCAGCCGTAAATCATCACATCGTGCTCGCCGTTTTTGGCGCGTTTGATGTATTCGCCCCACTCATAGCTGACGATATTGGCGGTGATCCCGACCTTGGCCCAATCCTGCTGGATCATCTGAGCCGACATGCGCGCATTGGGATTGGAGGCGCGCTGCACGGTCATCGCCCACAAGTTGATGGTGGTACCGGGTGCAACCCCTGCTTCTTTTAGTAGCGCCCGGGCCTTGGCCGGATCGTGCGGCGCGTCCTTGATGTTGGGGTCATAAGACCACTGGGCCGGAGGTAGAGCGTTTTGCGCCAATTGTCCGGCACTTTGGTATACCGCTTGGATAATCGCCGGCTTATCGATGGCCATGTCCAGGGCCTGGCGGACCTTGAGCTGGTCCAATGGCGGATGAGTCACGTTATAGGCCAGGAAACCCAGATTGAAGCCGGCCTGCTGCAACACCCGCAGGTTCGGATCCTGCTTCATCACTTCTATATCCGAGGGGCGCGGATAGCCGCTGACCTGGCATTCGCCGGCCTTGAGCTTTTGCAGGCGCGACGCGGCGTCCGGGGTGATCGCAAACACCAGGTTGTCGAGCTTCACATCCTCAGGCTTCCAATATTGTTTATTGGCGACGTAGCGAATCTGCGAGTCCTTCTGGTAGCGCTTGAACACAAACGGCCCGGTGCCGACCGGCTTCTGGTTGATATCGGCGGCCTTTCCTTGTTTGAGCAGCTGCGCGGCGTACTCGGCCGACTGCACCGAGGCAAAGCTCATGGCCAGGTTCTGTACGAAGGCGGCATCGACGTTATTGAGGTTGAAGCGCACGGTATGTTTGTCGAGTTGTTCCACGCTCTTGATCGTGGTGTTCAGGCCCATGTCGGTGAAGTACGGCGACTCGGACGGGTAGGCCTGGCGCAATGGGCTGTTGGCATCCAGCAGGCGCTGGAAGGTAAACACTACATCCTCGGCATTAAAGTCGCGGGTCGGCGTGAAGTACTCAGTGGTGTGGAACTTGACCCCCTCGCGCAGGTGAAAGGTGTAGGCCAGGCCGTCCTTGGAGACATCCCAGCTTGTCGCCAGGCCAGGCTCGACTTCGGTCCCGCCGCGTTTGAACTGGGTCAGGCGGTTGAACACGGTTTCGGCCGAGGCATCAAAGTCGGTGCCGCTGGTGTATTGGCTGGGATCGAAACCGGCGGGGCTGGCTTCGGAGCAGTAGACCAGGGTGCTGGCGGCGTGGGCCATGGGCGTAAATGCCAACAATCCCGCAACGAGGAACAGTGTTTTCAAGGCGTTTTTTTCCATGCAGACCCCAGAGATGGCAGGTATATAAGACTGCCCATACGAAAAACGGCAGTCACCGAGGTTACCGCCGTTCAGGGGATCAGGTAAGTGGGCGCTGTAGCCGTGCCTTGGGCTACGAGAGCGTCAGGACCTCGATAGTGGTGGGTGCGTCCTTGTCGATGGTGAACAAGCTGTTGAGCTCATTACCTTCGCGTATCGTGAACGTTCGCTTGATGATCACCTCCACATCAGGCACCCGGTTGATATCTTTTTCCGGGTTGGATAGGTGTCCTTTGGATGTAATTTGGACCTTCGTCACTTTGCTGGATGGATCGTGATTGATGTGAAACTGGGTATCGTCAGCGCCAAAGTAGTAGCCATCTTGCAGTACCGAGCCACCGTTCAAGTCAATGGTGGCAGGGGCTATTGAGCCTTGATGGGCGACCTCGGAAATACGCGCACGCAGGTCGGGGTCCTCAATTGTGCGCTCGAACTGCGCCAGCCTTGCTTGCCTGATGCCCTCGGCTGAGTTCGCTGTGGCGTCCAGTGGGTGGCTGACGGATAACCCGTTTTCTGTGGTGGTGACGGTGTAAGGGTTACGGTTTATATCCAAAACAAAGTTGGGTGAGTACTGGCTCGAACTGTGCTCCGTGGGCTGTGCCTTTTCTCCGGGCGCAACGGAAAAGCCAGTCTCGTCGATGTTCCAGGAAACCCTGAAGTTTGTTTTGGTGACGCCTTCATCCTTGAAATTGCTGCTGGCGAACTCGTAGCTGGATCCCGCGTTAATTTTCAAGAAATCGTCGACCTTGTTGGCGCCTGTGATTGGTTTGCCGTCGAGATCGAGAAAATGATTGGCAAAAGACGGTGGGGGCTTCGTGTCATTGCTGGGGGTTGGTGAGCTGCTGCGCCCCCGGAACCACTTGATGCCGCCGTTGCCATTGGCTGAGACCCACTCGCCATTGCCCGAAGAGTGGACAGTCATCACGGGTCGCCTGGTTTGCGGGTCAATGATCTGCACATAGCCGTTGCTCAGTTTGAAATCCCCTCGGATCTCATACACGTTGCTGATGCCGGTGGCGTCGGTGTAGCGGATTAACCAGCGATCTGCGTTGGTGGTTGCATCCTTGACCTGATAAATCCCCTTGCCGTTGGGCGTCACATTTTCAATCAACTGCTCGCCATTTGGCAGCGCATGCTGGCTGATATGCCCAGCTTGGCTTGGGCGCAAGGGGTTGGCAGGTTGGGCCTCGCTTGGAACGGTGACTTCATGGGTATTCTTTGCGGGCTTGGGGGCGTGCACGAACTCAAAGTCGTTTGTTTGTGAGTTCTGCTTCCATTGGTAATCTTCGGCTCTTGGTACGCCAGGGACTTTGGCGGGTTCACCTAGCCCGGATTCGACGGCACCTGGCGCAAGTTCGTGGGCCAGTTGCAGACCTGATATTACCGCCGCTGCATTGCCGCCCACACGATCCTGCGCCGTCATGCCGTAGAGACTGTCATGGACGCCGAAGACAATATTGCCAGTGTTGCCAATTACGGGAACGTATCCGAAAGTATTACCCCAGAAATCTTTCGCCGATTTCCAATCTTGCTGTGACGAACCAAACACCTGAGTTTGGTCGGACCATAATGCATTCTTGGCGTTCACCGCTTGGTATTGGGCGGCCACACCGCTGTAAAGGCTGCCGAACTTCAACTGATAGTCGCTGCCCCGGGCTCGGGTGTAATTGAATAGTTGCGCAGCCGGTATCTCCTCATCTGAAACCAGGTTGTGATATCCGGGGAAGTGGGCGTTGGCGCCCGAGATTAATGTGTCAAGCACATACCCCGCGCTGGGCCAGTGTGAATCCTTGCCTCCTTGGATATCTCGGGTGTTGAAGTTCCTCAGCAAGTTGTCGTGGTTGTCTTTAGCCCAGCTTGCAAAGTCTGCGTCGCCACGTATTTCGCGCACGGCGCCATTCTTCAGGTCTAACATCAACCCTTGGTTGGGCCTGTTTTTATAATTTCCGTCATAGGGTGTGTACGGAATAAAGGCATAGCCTGATAGGGGATAGCCGTAGACATTTGGAATGATGACTTGGCCGTTTTTATCCAGTGTCCGCGCCACGGCTTCTTGCCCTTCAGGGCTCAAGTTTTTAAAACTCTGTGTGTCACTGCGCAGGCTTTGCAAGGTTCCCCGTACAGCGTAGGCGTCCGCTTCTCCCGAGAGGCTTGCCAGTGGTCCCGAAGGGTCGCGCATGGGTGTGGATATTTCATGCTCCCAATGGTTTTGAAGCGTCTTGCCCAGCGACTCCAGATTATCGACCTTGCTTTTATCCTTTGGATCTATCTCCATCTCGTTGAAGTTGATCGGGCCACCCCGTTCCACTTTATCGTGCGCTAGTGTGCTGTTCGCGAAATAAATTTTCTAATTTTTCACCTACACTTCAGGTGTCATTCCTCCCTTGGAGAGTTTCAGGTGAGCGCACTGGACATTACGCTTAGCCCCGAAGAAAAGGCCCAAT
>NZ_JAAQWU010000043.1:0-14592 GCF_012985695.1 Pseudomonas sp. WS 5027
GCATAACCTTGATTAACTAGACGCTCTTTTTCTTGGTCTGCTGCTGAGGTTATGAAGTAACCGCCAGCATATACAAATCCGCCACCCATAACCCCACATGCCAAACTAATAAGAATTGTCTTTGTAAGGCTTTCTCTAACCGCGCCTAGGACTCGCTGCGTAGGTTCTATAACTTCCGTCTGCATAGTTCCTTTAATTGTGCGGTTAACGTCATATAACATCCCTAGAATTTTTTTATCGGCGTCCTCGCTGAAGTTTCGTCGAATTTCCGCAAATTCCTTTTCAAGTTGCAGTTTAACCCGCTGTCCTTCTGCGTTTGTGTACTGTTCTATCTGAGCTTTATAAACGTCACCCGCTTTTTGAAGTAGGCCGATCAGCCCTGTAATTTTCTGTTCAGCTTCTTCAATTTGAGCGGGTAGTGCGTCTTTCAGTTCACAAACGGAATCATGCAACTTGCCAATATCGCCAAGCATCTCAGCGATAAGTGCGTCTCTTGCGGTTGGTTCTGCTGCCATGATTCCACCCCGAATTATTTGAAGAGAACTTTAAATACAGCATCAAGGTCTTCTGTGACACCAGCAGCCAGGCGCCGCAATGCGACAAATTGAGCGAATTTAAGTTTTTCCCCTTGGTCTTTGGATTCTTTGATAAGCGCTTTGTAGTCGGTTGTATCAGCGAGAATCTGGCCGATATTTTGCGCATCACCTTTCAACTTTCCGTAAATATCATTTACGCGGATAACTGCGTCTTTTTTAAGTGTGAATGTTTTTTCTGAGGCGTGATAATCAAACAGTCCAGGGAAAACCTTTTCCGGCATATCGTCAAATTCTACACGGTTGAAGATAAGGCGGATTTTTTTAGCCGGGACGCCAATTTCTGCCAGTGCGTCAATGGTGCTGATTGTGTCGCGCATTTGCTTGCTGTCGGGGACGGTTGGCACAACGAAGAAATCGAAGTCTTCGTGGCTGCCCTTGTACTGCTTCATAAGGTTTACAAAGTCTTCGACGTTTGACGCTCCAACGTCAATAACTGCCTCGTCCATGATAGAAAGAGCTTCCAGCAGCTCGCCAAATTGCTTGCCCTTGATGGCTTCATCTTCGGAACCGTCAGAGTTGATTGTCTCAACAGGGATAATAGTGGCGTCGTGCATGCGAGGGGCCAGCAAGTGGCGCGCAATAGTAGATTTTCCAACATTTCCAGAGAAGTTAATAACGGCTACTTTCATTGATCTTTATCCTTTTGTTGATCCATTAGCTTTTTAACAAGTGGGTTCGTGCTTTCACTTTTAATAAACTGTTGTGCTTTTCTTTCTCTTTTAACTTTTCTCGCTTCCTCAGAGGACAGATTTTCTAAATCCTCTTCTTCCTCGTTAGTTGCTTGTTGTGTTGCTGAGGCTGTTTCTTTTGTTTCCTTATTTGAGTTTTCTTCAATGCTTGGCGCTACGGTTTTTGGCTTGGAAACAACACCACCAGCGCGCTCCTTTCGGATTCTTTGCAATGCTGATTTGAAGCTGGCCATTGTCATTGTGAAGCCTGCCTGGTGAAGCTCTGCCAACACGTCAGCCTGAGGAACGCCAGCCCCTAGGGCTGTTTCTACATCGTCGAAAACATCGCGGAGCCGTGCTGTCTCAGGCCGCCTTTTATCGTCTGTAGCGAGCGCTCTAAGCCTCGCTGAAATGTCGTTCTCGCCCATCCTCACCTCTATATCTGGTTGGAAAGCCTGCATATTGCATTCTGCCTGCAATCACGTCAAAGCCTTTAGCGTTCCGCTAGCCTTCCTAGTGCATCCATAGTGCATCCATAAAGAATCCCGCGCAACACCTATTTGCATCCTTTGTGCATTCCTTGCGCCTCCTTGCGTTCGTGCTATGATATTGAGGCTTTTAGATAGGCACGTCGGATATGTTTACAAAAGCGCTCCGCGTTTTGAAACCTATCCTGTGCCCAAAGGGTGCCCCTTTGGAAACCCTGCGGCGCTCGACCTCCCCAGCTCCGCACGGGTCAGGCATCGAGCTAGCTAGCTGCATACGCAGCCGATCGACTACCCCCGCCCCTGGCATCGGTCATGGGCGATCACTACCAGGAGCAGCAGGCATGCCGCGCAAGACGACCACCAGGGAAAAACTTACTCGGCCTGTTTCATTTCGTCTGACAGAAGCCGACCACGAAGCCTATACAAAGAAGGTCGAGGCTTCGGGTTTGAAGCCATCGGACTTTTTCCGCGATTGCGTACTGACCAATAAAACGCAAGTGATTGCGCGTACACCGGCTAGCGAAGATAAGCGCAGGCTTATCTACCTATTCAATAAGGCCAGCAACAATCTTAACCAGTTGGCGCATCGGGCAAACGCTGCCCGCCTAGCTGGGCACGTTAGCGAAGATGTTTATACGGGGATTCTGGGTGAGCTTACCCAGCTTTCCCACGCTATGAAGGCGGCAATTAAAGATGCTGATTAGAGTGCGTGGCGGCGCTGCCGGAATTAAAGAATATCTTGAGAGCGGCCATAAAGACGGGCGGGATTACGACCGTGAACAACTTGATGAAAGGGTTATTTTATCTGGTGATTTGGAGTTGACCGATACAGTTATCGGTGTGATGGATAAGGAGGGTGAGCGTTATTTGCATATAACGCTTGCTTTTAAAGAGGATGAACTAAATCCGGAAATATTGCAGGCAATAACGGACGAATTTAAAGATTTTGCAATGGCTGCTTATGATTCCGATGAATATAATATTTACGCCGAGGCTCATTTACCGAAACTAAAAAGTTATGTGAATCAAAAAACAGGCGAGTTTGTGGAAAGAAAACCGCACATTCACATCGTTATTCCTGAACATAACTTGTTGAGCGGTCAGAATCTTAACCCGTTCGGGAGAGTTGAGCAGCAAACAAAGTTTCTTGAGGCGTTCCAGGAGCATATAAACAACAAGTACGGGCTTGCCAGCCCAAAGGATAATAGGCGGGTTGATTTTTCCGACGAAAGCGCCGTCATATCGAGATATAAGGGCGACTATTTCAAGGGGGCTAGCGGCGAAGCTAAGCAAAGAATTTTAGACGCCATGATTGATGGTGATGTTAGAGACTATGCAAAGTTTCGCGCCCTTGTGGCAGGCCAGGGCGAGCTAAAGGTTAGGAACCAGGGCAAGGCTACTGAATACCTAAATCTTAAGCTTGATGGAGCAACCAAGGGCATTAACCTTAAAGAGTATGTGTTTAGTCGTGGATTTGTAGAGTTACCGGCCTCTGAGAAGAGGGCGAAGCTTGCCGCTACCTTTGTTAAAGAATACGTCGAGGCATCCAGCCAGCGCCCCACTGATGAAGATATATCGGGTCGCTTGCAAGAGTGGCAAAATGTTCGCGCCCGAGAAGTTAAATATATAAACAGTGGTAACAGAAAACTGTATTTAGCGTTTAAAGACTCAGACCAGGAAGCACGGCGCGCAATACTTAATGAACGAGCAGCCAACTTCTATAACAAGCATCGAGCATTAGAGGAAAAAAGAAGCCATGCCGAGCAAAGAAACCACGCCCAACAACGAAGCCTTGAGCAACGGGGAAAGCCTTATGAATACATCCAGCACACAGCCACAGAAAAGCCGAACCTTGGACTATCTAGGGTTAGAGCCGGGAGTGATTTGCGAAACCTGTCCGAATGCCATTTGGCAACAATTGGAGGGCGGCGAAGTAAGGGCGTATTGCAAATTGATGCACGTTCTAGTCGATATTCGTCTGACCGTGTGCGACGGGAACCCACCGACGCCGGAAGAAATCGAGGCAGTGAAGGCCGCGTAGCAGCCCAGCAGCCCAAGCGTGACGGGCGAGCGTCCGACACCGTAGCCGAGCAGCTTGCAGCGGAGCAGCGCGAGCGGAAGGGCCGCGCAGCAGGCAACGACCGTTCAGAGTTCACCACCATTAAGAGGACGCTTGAGGGCGCGCGACTGCTGGCGATCCTGAGCCAAACACACGGCGTCATTCCCGAAAAATACGAGGTCAGCAAAGGCAAGGACGGCAGCGACCGGATTCGCTGTGGCAATCGCAATTTGAATGTGTCGGACTTTCTCACCCAGGAAATGCGCCTACCGTGGGCCGAGGCTGCAAAGGTGCTGCGCGAAGCACACGCCGCCCAGGTAAGCCAGGAACCCACCCAGCAGCGCCAAGCGCTACGCCGCGAGCTGTGGGAAGCCTACCGTCAGAGCTTGCCCGAGCAGGCTAAGCAGAAGGCGCAGGAGTGGGAGGCGCAGAAGGCCAGCGAGAGCAGACGCCGTGCCGAGGTTAGAGCGAAGTATCAGACCGAGCGCCGAGGGATTCAGAACGACCGGAGCAGCACGCCGGTAGACCGTAAGGCAGCGCTTTCTATCGTCAGCATGGGCCGCGTTGCTGCTGATGCAGCATTGCGGGAGAAGGTGGCAGAGGAACGGCAACAGCTCCGCGCCAAGTACGCCAAACCAGGGCATGAGCGTTACAGGGATTACCTGGCAGATCGAGCCAACCAGGGCGACACCGCAGCACTTGCCGAGCTTCGCCGGCAGAGAACCACAGCAGTTACACAGCACGGGCCAAACACTATCGAGGGCATGGGCAAGCCCAAGAAAGCGGAAGACAGGGAGCTAGCCCCTGTGCTGGCCTATACCGTTGATCGGAGCGGCAACGTCACGTATTACGCCGACCAGGAGAAGCGTCGCGCCGTCCTGATCGACTCGGGCCATCGTGTCACCGTGGCCGACTCAAAAGACAGTAAAGCGGTAGAAGCCGGTTTGAGGTTGGCGGTTCAGAAGTTCGGGCCGAATATCAAGCTAGAGGGCAGCGAAGAATTTAAGCGGCAGGTGATCGAGGCAGCACTAAAAACGGGTGTTCGTGTGGAGTTCAGCAATGACGGCATGAACGCCGAGCTACACCACCGAAGGGCCGAGCGCGAAGAAGCCCAGCAGCGCGGCAAGGCGTTTATTGAAAGCCAGCGAAGGGCAGAGGCTGTGCCAGTCGAAAACACCCAGGAGAAGGGGCAGGAGAGGGCGCAGGGAGCAGAGCAGAGCGCGCCAAGACAGACCGCCCGCGAGCAGTTAGAAGAAGGCATCAAGCGCATTGAGCAGATGCAGCAGGAAACCGAGCCAGAGGCAGAAAAACCAAAAAAAGATCGAGGGATGGGCCGCTAATTATTTTCGCGCCCGCGAAAATGGGCCGGCTGTTGGTAGGTCAAGAGTCACGAAATCGATAGGTGGGAACACTATGAGCGATGCAGGAAAATGGGCCGCGTATGACGTTGCCAAAAACCGTTTGAGCCTTCTAATCAGCCATTACGAGGCTCAAGTTAGCGAGGTTGAACGGCAGGCCGTGCCGGATGAAAGCAAGCTAGCGGAGCTGTGCGCCGCGCAAAACGCTGTGATCGACGTGCGGGACAATTTGACCTTACGGCTGGGTGTTGAAGACCAAGAGGAAATCGAACGGATTAACACCACCTACGGGCCAATAGTTGCGGCCTTTATGGCGAAGGGCTAAGGCGCCCAGCGGGCGCGCTAGGCTGTTCGCTCTGGCCTGGCGGCATGAAATCCAGAGCAAAAAAAACCGCCTTGAGGGGCGGTTTCTTTGCTCGCAAACCTTGGTTGAGGCCATGGTTTGCATCTCACTGGATACTCTCACAGGGCCAATCCTAGAGCGTACTGACCGACGCGTCAAAGCTTCGGCTAGAGCGGTGTTTTTGGCCCGAACCAGAGCAGGGGCATATTTTCGCGCGCGCGAAAATACAAAACCGCAGACCTACCGACACCAGGCCGGCAAACTGGTGCCCACAGGGCACAGCTCTACGCTGTTCGCTCTGCCCTGGCGGCATGAAATCCAGAGCCAAAAAAACCGCCTTGAGGGGCGGCTTTTCTTGCAAACAATGGTTGAGGCCATCGTTTGCTGTATCACTGGACGTACTGACGTGGGTTCATCTTACTTTATCCAGACTCTTGAGAAAATCCGGGCATATTTTCGCGTGCGCGAAAATATGCCTTGTGCGTGTGGAGTTCAAAAACGACGGCAGCCATTCGGGCGATCATCCTGCAGGTGTGACATTTGGCCTACGGTACTTATAAAGCGTGCTTCTGCTGATTTGCAGCGCCTTGCATATTTCAGCCGGTGGCCGGCTGTCATCACTCGCCAGCGCCTGAATAGCTGCGATGGTTCCAGGCGGCACACCAGGCCGCCCACCAGTTCGACCACGCGCCTTGGCTGCATCGAGGCCGGCATGGGTGCGTTCGCGGATTAAGTTGCGCTCAAACTCAGCCATGGCCGCGAATACATGGAACACCAGGCGCCCGGCTGCGCTGGTCGTGTTGATTTGCTCTTTCAGACTTTCCAGGCCGACGCCTGCCGCTTCCAGCTCGCCGACTAGCCGCACCAATTCCGCTAGCGAACGGCCTAGCCGATCTAGCCGCCACACCACCAGCACATCACCAGGACGAGCAAACGCCAGGGCTTCGCTTAGCCCTGGCCGTGCTGCTTTCGTGCCGCTGGCTTTGTCGCTGAATAGCTTTTCACAACCTGCCGCCGTCAGCGCGTCCCGTTGAAGGTCTAGCCGCTGATCGTCACGGGAAACCCGCGCATAACCGATTTTCATAAAGTCCGCCTTGCCATCGAAAACAACAGTTTACGGACTATGAAAAAAAGACGGGATTAAAGGCAGCCCCCCAGCCGGTTCGGCCTTTTTCAAGCCGACCCGGCGACAGTCCGCAAAACCCACGTTTAAAGGATAAAAAGCCGTTGCACGTTTCTTAGTTGTTGTGCACACTAGACTAAGTTTCAAGACAACCCAGGAGCAACACAATGCAGACCCTAACCCTAGAGCAGCTACGCGCCACCGCTACGGCTGGCGGTGTTTCTAGCGTGACTCTGAAAGCAGAGGGTGGCGGCTTCTTTGTCAGCATCCACACTCGCGCCGGCGCTGATGCCATCTTGACCAAAGCCCGCAGTTGCGAGCCGCGGCAGTTCGCTCGCCCTGACAAAGCTATGGCCATGCTGCGTGAAATGGGCATTGAGGTCGGTCAATTCGACGTTTCGCACTGGAACCCCGAAGCCAAAGCCATGACTAGCGGCAACGAAGGCCGCGCCCGTGCAATGCGTGAAACACATGCCGCCGCTCGCCATACAAAGTGGCTCGTTGGAGAGGTGCAAGCCGCTATCGACGACCCGCGCCCGAGCATTGCCCATGATGATGTTATGGCCGAAATGGAGGCGGAGTTAGTCGCGCTGGAAGCGGCCACCAGTAAGCGCCCAGCCAAGGCGAAGCGAGCGTGATTAGTGGCCCTTATAAGATCGAATGGCGACCACTGGCCCGCGAGGATTTAAAGGCAATAGTGCGCTTCATCGGCCAGGACAGCCCAGCCCGCGCCCGGACGTTCGGCCAGCAGCTCAAGGCGAGAATTGATAGCCTGGCGACCAGCCCCAATAAGGGGCGTCCGAGCGAGCTTGCAGAAATTCCAGGGCTTCGGGAATTAGTAGCGCACCCGAACTACATAGCGCTTTACCGCGTATTTGACGATTTGCACGCCGTGCAAATTCTTAGGATCAAGCACACGGCTCAGCAATGGCCGTAATGCTGAAAGGGTGAACGGCGAGGGGGCTAGCCCTCACCGTTCAACCACGAAACAACCCGAAGGGGGGTATTTCATGGCAAAGCAAATTATGCGTACAACGACCTTGGAACGCAGAGAACTCTATTCATTCTGTGACGAGCTGCCGGCCCCTGTTGTGGCCGTCCCTGTTGTCACTGGTAAGCGCGGCACTGGCCTACAGCTTCACCTTCGCTACCGTGGTGAACAGGTTACGATTATAGAGAATGGCCGCGCCTGCACTTTCCGCTCTTTGGACGATATTGTCTTTGAGCTGGACGGCGCGCCAAATGTGCGCACTCAGCGTCTTATCGTGGATGCAGACGGATGGTTCAGCTAATGGACGGGCAGGTCGCAAAAAAAGAAGGGGCACCGAACGGGCATTCGGCACCCCATAGCCAAGTTTCGCGGGTAGCAACCGCTTCCCTTTCGGGAGGTTTGGCGTCAAACAAGGATACACAAAGTAAAGCGAAATCGCTTGTCGAAAAGGGTGGAGACTTCCGCACCTTGGATTTGTTCGGGGCTATTGATTCAGATTCGCCGCTCAGCCTCACCCGACGCGAAGAGAAGTTCGTTAACTCCTGCGTGGAAATCTCGACCAACGCCCCTACAGGGGACGATATGGCGTTCTTTCACGCGATCATGTGTCAGGTTGGACTGCCGCGCCGATCAGTCACCGGCACCGAGTTCGAAAGGGTTTGCGGCGGGGTCGCTTTGAACGTCAACGCCGGCAAGCTGTGGGACGGTAAAAAATTCGTTCAGCAGCCGATTCCTAGCGGCGCTATGCCTCGCTTGGTGCTGGCCTGGTGGAACACCTACGCCGTGCGTAACCGCACGCCAGAGGTTCCCGTAGGTGACAGCGCTAGCGAATTTATGCGAACCCTCGGTCTTTCACCTGGTGGCGGGAAACGAGGTAGTTACACGACCTTCCGCAAGCAGGTTCAGGCGCTCGCCGCCTGCCATATGTACCTTGGGTTTAACGCTAATGGCCGCGCCTACACTTACCACGGTCAGCCGGTTAAACAGTTCGAGGCGTGGCTAAATTCTCACGAAGGGCAGCGCCCGTTATGGCCGGCCTCGGTCGTCTTTTCTGACGACTATTACAAGACCCTTTGTGAACATGCCGTGCCGCTGGATATGCGCGCCATCGTCGCGTTGAGGGGGTCTGCGTTGGCCCTCGATCTGTACACGATGTTTGCTGATCGCCTGCACCGTATCAGCGGCAGGCCGTTGGTTTTGCACTGGAAGTCGCTGCGCGAGCAGTTCGGCCAGGAGTACCAGGGCAAGAACGCCGCCAAGGACTTCAAAACCGCCTTTCTGATTGCCCTGCGTGACGTTCAAATCGCTTACCCAACCGCCAAAATTAAGCAGGTAACTGGCGGGCTGCTGCTGATGCCTTCGCCGCCACCCATCCCCTACAAAGGCTAGTTGGCTCACCCCCGGCGCGACGCCGGGGGACGGGCTTTCGTGCTTCGCATCGAGCCTACGCCTTCGGCTTGTCTCGCCCTACGGCTTCAATCCCTCTCGTTTCGCCGTCCCGGCGAGAATCCCACTGATTGACGTGATGAAGGACTCTCACGCCTTGATGTGGCCACGTTCAAAAGGTCGGGTTTCGTTGTCTATTACCATGATGAATTACCCCCCCCTTAAGCGCGTCCGCGCAGACGTGGCGCAGGTTTGCCGGCTGTTGATAACCCTGTGAGTTGGCGAAGTTATCCATGATGATTCACCCCCCCCTATATTGGGGTTTTATGATGATTCACCCCCCCTTTCCATGATGATTCACCCCCCCTTTCCATGATGATTCACCCCCCCCCTAAACCTGTAAGGTCTGCCTTTAATCTTTCCTGTAAATAAAATCTCCTATAACTAGCCCGCGCAAAATGTGGAAAAGTCGTTTTTCAGCAAAAATCGGAAAAGCGGCGGCTTTGCCGGGGCACCCCTCCGGGGTTCCCCCGCTTCGCGGCTCCCCCTCCCGGAACTATGTCTGAGCGCAAGCGCTCAGGCGTCCACCAGAGCGCGCAAGCGCGCTTACCCTGCCCCACCCCCTAGCCCGATCAAAAACCGCGCCGGCAGAGGTGCAGGAAGGCCACAGCAAAAGCTTAAATGTCTGGCCTCCGGCCAGGGCTGTTAACCAGGCAGCGGCACAACCAACAACACAACCCATCGCAACGGCGGCGGCTTCACCAAGAAAAGCGGGTAATCAGTTAAAGCAGATCGAGCCGCCAACCAGATCAGCAGCAGGACGCAAACCCGTAGGGGGAATCGCTTACAAACCGAATGGCGAAAGACTTACGCCGCCCCTAGCAGCGATAACAGCCCCTCCTGGGGGGCAGGGGTGACCCCTGCACGCAGTCCAACAGAAACAGCATCCCTCCGGGGGCAGCTCGCCGCGTGGCAGGCGGTCAGGGGAAGAGCAACCCCTGGCCACCAGCCGGGAGCTTTGGGCGTTCCGATGCGTCAAGGGCCGGGGGCAAGCCCCCTGCCGTCCTCACCCGTTCGGTGCTCGCCGCCGTGGCGGCTCCGCTCCGCGTGCGGCTTCCGGGCGGCACCCTTGACCCCTCTTCACTAAAGGGCATGAAGCCTGGCCGGAAGCCGCCTAATAGCTCGCAGGTGCAACGATCACAGGTAAGACCAGGCCCAGCCCCGCCGCCGTGGTGGTGGCGCAGTCCTGGAGGCTCCTAGGGCTTCGGGAAGGAAATAATAATTCGATAATAATAAGAATAATAATAAGCGTATTATTATTCTTATGGTATTATAAGGGGGTAGCCACTCAAAGGAGCGTTATCAATGTCGCAAGCCATCCCCGCAGACGTGCGCGAGCGCGTTATTCAAGCCGCCCAAGACCTGTATGAGCAGAGCGGACGCCAGACGATGCCCACCGTTGACGCCGTGCGCCGCCAAGCCCGCGTTGATATGAACGCTGCCAGCGCAGTTATGCGGGACTGGCGACGGGCGCAGACCGCCCAAGCTGCACCGGTAGCCGTCACCGTTCCCGAGGTTGTCACCCAGGCCAACAGCGCCGCCCTTGCCGCCTTGTGGCAACAAGCCCAGGAGCTGGCCAACGAATCGTTACGCGCCGCCCAGGCTGCATGGGAAACCGAACGGGCCGACGCTGAACATGACCGGGAAGAACTGGCGGAAGCATACGAGCGCCAAGCCGCTGAGCTGGAACAAATCAAAGCTGCCGCTGCCTTGGCCGAAAAGGCGCACCAGGAGCAACAGGCGGGCACCGCCGCCGAGCTGGCAACCGCACGCGCTGAGCTGGCCCAGGCCGTCACCAAGGCAGAACGCGCCGAAGCGAAAGCCGGGGAGATTGAACACCGCGCCGCTGATTTGCGCGCCGAACTCGACCGAGCGCACCAGGACAGCGACCACGCCCGCACCGAACTAAACACCCTGGCCGGCGAGCTTCGCCAGTCCCAAGACAACGCCGCCGCCTTGCGCGCCGAGCTGAAAGCCGCCGAAACCGTAAACGCTCAAGAAGTGGAGCGGCTGCACGAGTCCGCCCGCCTCGACCGTGAAAGAATCCTGGCCGAGCTAGCTGCCGCGAAGGATGCCGCGAGCAAGGCCCAGGAGAGCGCAGCAGAAGCCCGCGAGCGGGCCGCAGGGTTGTCCGGTCAACTGGAGGCCGTACAACAACAGAGCGCCGCCCTACTCGCACGCCTGGCTGCACCAGTCAAACCAGGAGCTAAACCGGCGAAACCGGCCAGGGCGAAAAAAGAAACCGGGCAGTAATGTTTTGAGTGGATGGCGGGTCAAGGGGTTGGTGCGGCCCGCAGGCGCGAAGCGGCGAGGACTCGGCCCCTTGACGCGACAGGAACGGCCAAAGCCTCCGGCAAGGGTGTAGGGGGTTGCTTTTCCCCCTGCACCCCTGCCACGCGGCGAGCAGCCCCCGGAGGGCCGCCGGAGGCGCTTCTAATGACCAGGAGAAACGAACGTGAGCAACATTGTTAAATTTCCGAAGAGGTTGGCCCGTCCCGCCCCTGAACAGATCGAGGCCGCAAGCGCTGATGAAATGCCCCCGCACAGATCCACCTTGGCCAAGGTCAGCCGAATCCTACGAACCCCTCTTTTTCTGGTGCTGTACTGGCTTCGCCTTCCGGTGCTGATGGTCTGCCGCGTGGTGTCAGTGCCCTTGCTGTTTGCCTTCCTGGCTGGCTTGTATTTCTTTCCCAATCACAGCCACATTGCTTGGGCTGCTGCTGGAGTCAGCTTTGCCGCCTTTGTCATGCAGTGGCTTTATGACTGGCTGCTGATGAGGCTTTCACCCGAAGGGCTGTTCTTTGTTGATTGACCAAATTTTCGCGCGCGCGAAAATAACCCATTGCCCCATTTTCGCGGACGCGAAAAAAAACCGGGACTATGCCCGGTCAAAAAGGCCGCTGTTAGCGGGTTGTCATGCTTCGGCTTTCTGTGGAACCAGGACGTGCACCCGCATAGCGAGAAGGCCGACCAGGCAGACAGCAACGGCGCCCAGCTCCAGGGCAGAGACACCGCTTAGCAGGCGGTAAACAAACATAGCCCAGCAATAGATAAGGCAAATTTGCAGAATTACACCGTGGGCCGTCGATGGCTTGAACTTCGGGGCGTTGTGCTCCTTCACGAAAAGCCAAGTTTTCTTAGAGGTCGCAGCGACCAAGGAACCGGTTACAGCAATCGTCAGGATAGCCAGTAGAGAATAAATAAGCGTGTTCACAGTTTTCTCCTTACGGGGTAACTTGTACGCGGGGAACGTCCGCAAGTTTGCCAGCCATTTTTATTGACGTTTCGCGGGCCTGCTGTTTCGAAATCTGTTGTTCAGCAGTGGCGAGCATCGAGAGTGCTTGCAGCTTAGCTTGCTCGTTTTGAATTAAACCTTGTTCCGCGCTAATCCTCGACTGTAGTTCAGCAATAGCTTTCGGGTCTTCTGTACTGCTTATTTCACTAACCATTGCTTCCAGGTTCTGCATTCTTTGAGCTGCAGAAGAGTAAGCGGCCATGCTTAGCGCTTTATTTGATGAGGCGCGGTTCATATCGGCGTCCCATTGAGTGGCCGCCGTTTCACTTCCGAAAGATTCGCTATCCAGTGTCGTTGATTGTTCTTTGATACTACCCATTGCCTCATATAGCGAACTGTAAGCGCCCCCAGAGTCGCCAGCAGCCAAATCAAGAACTTGTTGTGCATCGTCAGGTAAATAGCGACGAGCCTGTTTATACTGGCCGCTGCTCAGATATTCAGAATATCCGCGACCACCCGTGATGCTAGAATAGGTTTCTTCAAGCTTTTTATTTTGATCCACAAGTTGCTGATATTGAGCCTGCATCTCTTGTATTTCTTTTGTCCACTGCGTGACTGTCTGTGCAAACTCTGCAATACGCGCAGCGTTAGACACGCCGTCGATAACTGGAATGCCTGCAAATACTGGCGATGCGCTAAAAATAGCTATTGAAATAATGGCAAGAATTAATTTTTCTTTCATGATTAATATCCTTGAAAATTAAAATTTAGTCGCGTGAAGTAACCCGACGAGTCCGACTGGACGTGATCTTTCTGTAGGCATCCATCGACATGCTCGCGGATTTTTTGACGCTGCCGCCCTCGCCACTAGATTTAAACCTACCGCTACTATCCCCACCATTATTACGACCGTTCCCACCCGCTGGCCTTCGGCCATTTGGCAATGCCCCTCTGATCTTGTCATAGGCCCATCCCGCAGCCACGGCAGACGAGGTGCTAACCCCTCCACCTAAGCCGCTCGCAAGCGCAGGGAGGTTCAGGATAAGGAACACTGAAATGATGCCCGAAACGGCTGCCGGGGCGAATCCTGTAAGGGATACCACCCCACCATTAGCGGTTGCCGCTGCTTCAGTTTGTGAGAACGCCGCTTCAAAATATTTGAATAGCATTGCCGCCGCGCCGCTAACCAATACGATAGTAAATCCAGCTGTCAGAACCGAACTTAGCCACCTGTCGAAAAGTTGTCTTGTCTTTTCAAACATCAAAAAGGCGATAAAGAGCGGTCCGAGTGTTAGTAGCAAGGCCAATGTATATTTGGCCATGGTGATGATTGCGGCAGTGACGGCGGTAACAACAAAAGTAAGCGTGAAAATCACCGCAGCGATTACATACCCCCCCATATTGGATATAGAAGCATTTTCCCAAGCCTGGCTTGCTAGTCCTAGGCCAGTGCCTGCTACGTTGTCTATCAGGGCTGAGGTATTCGCCGCACCAGTGCCAGAAATTACCCCCGCCATAGCAGCAGGCCATTCATAGAGGAAATTCGAAATGTGCGCGGCATAGATGGTTGAAGTCGTGCCAATGGTGTAGATCGTGGCGATTTTTATAAATCGGATGGTGCTTTCTACGATTGGTTCTTGAATCATCCCGCGCATCATTGAAATGCCCATGACGATTACATAGAGAACCAGCATTTGATAACCGGCTGGCTGGATCGATGCGGCAACCGCTGCCGCTCCATCGGTCAGATACTTTTGCGTTACCGCATCAGCATAAGAAAACCAGTCTTGGAAAATATAGATAGGTTCGGTCATTACTTCCTGTCCTCCTGGTTGGAGTCAGGCGAAACGATAACCCGAGGTACGTCTTTAACATCGCCAGCCATTTTTTTGGAGATTTCCGCGCCCTCTTCCATCTGTTTAGCCAGCTTTGAATCATCGCAGCCGGTAAGAGATAGGAAAGCCACCAGGATAAATAAGGATGCTTTTTTCATGTTGTCTGCCTTTTCGGTTGCTACCCGTTGAGTGATACATTTTGCCCACCAATCAATTGTAATTTAATTGGCAAGCAATATCACTTTCTGCTATTGATTTTTTCAAGCTCCGTACTAATCATTTTTTTAGTCTTTTCGTCCAGGTTCGGCCACGCACTGCCCAATGCATAACCTTGATTAACTAGACGCTCTTTTTCTTGGTCTGCTGCTGAGGTTATGAAGTAACCGCCAGCATATACAAATCCGCCACCCATAACCCCACATGCCAAACTAATAAGAATTGTCTTTGTAA
>NZ_JAAQWU010000044.1:0-14161 GCF_012985695.1 Pseudomonas sp. WS 5027
CCCAATAAGCCGAATGCGTTGTACCAGATACACCGCAGCGGCTGGTTTTGGGGCTGCTTCGCAGCCCAGCGCGGGGCAAGCCCGCTCGCCACAGGGGAGTTCGTCAGTTTCTGAAAGTTGTGTAGATACCTATGCTGCGATAGGGATCTATCAGCAACTCATGGGCTGACTGATCTACCGCTATCGCTGGCAAGCCAGCTCCCACATTTTTGATCTCCTCCCCCGCTCAGGCATACTGGCCACCCTCCGCATTGCAGAATCAATATCCACCCCATGCGTATCCACGTCAGCTTCATCGACCGCGTCGGCATCACCCAGGAAGTCCTGGCCCTGCTCGGTGGCCGCAATCTCAACCTGGATGCGGTGGAGATGATCCCGCCCAACGTCTACATCGACGCGCCGACCCTGAGCGTGGAGGTGTTGGAGGAGCTGCGCGACGCGCTGTTCAACGTCCACGGCGTACAAGCGGTGACCGTGGTCGACATCCTTCCCGGCCAGCGCCGTCACCTGCAACTCGACGCCCTGCTGGCGGCCATGACCGACCCGGTACTGGCCCTGGACAGCGCCGGCAAGGTGTTGCTGGCCAACCCGGCGCTGATTGCCCTGTATGGTCGCGAGCCGGCGGGCGAAAGCATCGCCGAACTGTTTGACGATCCGGCGCTGCTCGATACCTTGCTCGAGCATGGCTTTCGCCTGCCCCTGCGCGAGATCAGCGTCAACGGCCAGACCTTGCTGCTGGACGCCACTCCGATTACCGATGCCGGTGCGCTGCTGACCCTGTACCCGCCCAACCGGATCGGTGAGCGGCTGTCAGCTCTGCATCATGACCATGCCGAAGGCTTCGATGCGCTGCTGGGTGAATCCGTGGCCATCCGCACCCTCAAGACCCGTGCACAACGGGTCGCCGCCCTCGATGCCCCGCTATTGATCCAGGGCGAAACCGGGACCGGTAAAGAGCTGGTGGCCCGCGCCTGCCATGCCATCAGTGCGCGTCATAGCTCGCCATTCCTGGCGCTCAACTGCGCGGCCCTGCCGGAGAACCTCGCCGAAAGCGAGCTGTTCGGCTACGCCCCCGGCGCTTTCACCGGTGCCCAGCGCGGCGGCAAGCCGGGGCTGATGGAGTTGGCCGACCAGGGCACGGTGTTTCTCGATGAGATTGGCGAGATGTCGCCGTACTTGCAGGCCAAGCTGCTGCGCTTTCTCAATGACGGCAGCTTTCGCCGGGTCGGTGGCGATCGTGAGGTCAAGGTCAATGTGCGCATCCTCAGTGCCACCCACCGCGACCTGGAAAAAATGGTCAGCGAAGGCACCTTCCGCGAAGACCTGTTCTACCGCCTAAACGTATTGAATGTCGAAGTCCCGCCCCTGCGTGAGCGTGGCCAAGACATCCTGCTGCTGGCCCGCTACTTCATGCAGCAGGCCTGCGCGCAGATCCAGCGCCCGGTCTGTCGCCTGGCGCCGGGCACCTACACGGCACTGCTGGGCAACCGCTGGCCGGGTAACGTGCGCCAGTTGCAGAACGTGATCTTCCGCGCCGCCGCCATTTGCGAAAGCAATCTGGTGGACATTGGCGACCTGGACATTGCCGGCACCTCGGTCGCCCGCCAGAGTGACGGCGAGGTCGACAGCCTGGAACAGGCGGTGGAGGGTTTCGAACGCAGCCTGCTGGAAAAGCTCTACGTCAGCTATCCCTCCACACGCCAACTGGCCAACCGCCTGCAGACGTCCCACACGGCGATCGCCCATCGGCTTCGCAAGTACGGGATCCCCGGCAAACCCTGAGCCACGTGCTCACCAGAAGGTCCGACGCCCGCGCTGCACCACCGCCCCCTTGGCGCTGAAAAACAGGCGCTGGGCCATCGCCCCGCTGATCCGCGAATAGTAGATGGCGATGACATCGCTGTCGGTCTTGTCGACCAGGCTGCGAAAGCTCATAAAACGCTGTTCCGGCCGTTTCAAATGGCCGGCGCTGTACTCGGCATTCGGGGTCGCGGGCGTGCGGTAATGAAAATGGGCATAGGCCAAGACCTTGCCGTCCTTGTCCTTGACCATATATTCCTGCAGGAAATCATTCGCCCGCTTGAGGGCAATGCGCCCCTCTATCGGCAGGATTTGCACCTCATTTTGGCTTTGCAGATAGGCAATGCCCTCTTCGTCGGGTGCCAGGCGCTTGACCATTTCGATACGGATCAGCCGGCCTTGCTCCAGCAGATTGCGCGAGCCTTGGGCGAGCTCGTCGAGCAACGGCTTCTGGGTTGCCCGGGTACTGTCCTGCCCCGGGGCTTTGCGGATCTTCTCAGCCACCGCCTTCATCTTCTCGCTGTGACGCGCCAACCTGGCCTCGACGCTGGCGGGCTGGTTGGCGTTGCGGGCTTCGTTGCGGGCCTGGTCGAGCACAATCGCCTGGCGGTCCAGCAGTTTGCGCGCATCGCCCAGCAGTTTTTCCAGAGGGCGCACGGCCCGCATGGGCGGTGTACTGGCCTCGGTGAGCGTCTCAAATGTTTCACTGCCCGGGGTCTGGCGAAAGCTCGCCACCACGCTCTGATCGACAGGGTTGATGACGTCGACAATCCCCGCATCCTGCGCCGACGAGGTACCACGGGCCTGCCCCACCAGGTAGCGGTTCTTGCGATCGCGGATCAAGCGTTTGCCGGCGTCCAGCGCGGGCCCCGGCTTACGCGCGGGGGTGCGCTCGCGCTCGCGCAGCAGCGTGGCCAAGGAGTCTCTGACTTCGTGTTCGAGGGCGTTGAGCAGGCGATTCACGCTCTCAATGCTGCCCTCGTAAAGCAGATCAGTTGCCGTGTCGCCATACTCGCGCAGGCGCGCCTGGGTGTTGTCATAGTCAAGCAGCAGCGCGTCATACCCGTCGATGCGCTGCTGCACACTCAGGGGGCCGGGTGCCCGCAAGGTTTTTTGTGACTGGACCGATTGGATCGCCTCATCGACCAACGACCTGATCTGCATGAAGTCGTCATATTCCTCGGGGAGCGGCGGCCGGCGCAGCAGCACGCCACTCAGCGCTTTGAGTTGCACAGACTTCCAGTCCAGCGGCGTCCCGAGCACCGAGGGCGACATCGCGTCGGCACGGGCGGCATACCCTGGCATCTGGGCCAGCCGCGCATGGTTGTTGCGCTCCAGAATGCTCAATTCAATCAGTTTGTCGTTGTAGCCGATGATCTTCTGCGTGGCCTGGAAAAACGTCTGGTGCGCCGCCTGGGCAACGGCGACGTCTTCATCGCTCAGTTGCGCTTGCAACTGGCTGCGGCGCTCACCGGTAAAAGCCTCGGCCGCTCGGCTGGTAATCAGCACCGCCATTTGCAGGCGCAGGTTTTCGACGAGGTCTACAAGTTGCAGGATCTTCTCCTGCTCGAACCTCTCCACCGCTTGGTTAGCGTTGCGTGCGATCAACGCATCCAGCTTGGCGAGCTGTGCCTGGGATTGCTTCTCCAGTTCCACTAAATAGCTGGCGCGACGGTCATGCCGTTCTTGCTCAGTGAAACGCTCCGGTTGGCGTATGTGGGTTTTTAGGTAGCTCTCTTGCGCAGCCGCCACCCGCGTTTCGACCTCCGTCAAGCGCTGGGTCATCGCCTCATAATGACTTTTAAGCATCTGGTTACGCTGCTGGATGCTCGCGCGGCGGCTGGCGGCCGTGGTTTTTGGCTGACCGCCGAGCAGTTGCAGGCCCAGGTCCGGTTTCCATACCCCGTGCGCGTCTTTGCGCAGCCAGGGGCCCTGACGCTGAGGGGCTCGCAGGTCGACAATTCGCCAACGGCCCGCAACCTTTTTGACCCCATACACCTTGCTGTCGAGCAACAGGTAGTCGGCATGGCGGACTGTTCCCTGCGCACGCTGGACCGCGACCTGTCCCCGTACCGGCGTGTCCGGCGAGGTGATCGTGGGAGTTCCCGGCCACCGCTCGCCGCGCCCCGGCGACCAGCGGAAGGTCTCAAGCTGTGCCTGTTGCGCCGGGTCGAGGCGCAAACGCGAGTTGGCCCAGGAGAAATCCATTCCAGTGATATCCGCCAGTGAGCGCTGCCAGGCAAACGTCGACAACGCCTGCTGGGTATGGGTGATTGGCGGGCTCTCGAACTGCGCAATCGGGCCATGGGTGACCGCTCTGGTCTCACTCAAGCGCAAGCGTTCATCGAGGCCGACGACAGGGCTCAACAACAGGCCCGCCAGGCTGCCCATCAACTCGACCAGTGCCGTGGCGCTGTCTTCCTCACTGGCCGTGGCCGGCAACGCCAGCACGGTACGGAAACTGCCAAATACCAGGGACAGCCACCCGGCCACCGCCACCGGGCCCCTGAGCATGGGCAAGAGCGCGTTGAACAACTGCCAGAGGTCATTCTTGAACAGTGTCCAGCGCAACGCCTCGGTAGAGATGGATTGTTTTTCAGCGGTCTGCCAGAGGTTCCTGGCGTTTTCATCAAAGACGGCCTCAAGAAACACCCCTGGCACCGTCTCGTCACTGAGCAAGGCCGGGCTGGAAGCTGGTTGTTCGCTGTACTCGTCACCTTGCAGAAAACGCTGGACATGGGGGCTCAGAAAACCGCCATTGGCAAACAATGCCCGGCTTTTTTCGTCAAGACGTTCGAGTACCACAGCCTGTAAATCGCTGCCCGTGCGGGTGATCGCATCGAGCAACGCCTGGCGACTGGGGAACTGTTGGAGCACGGCCTCGACCTGATCGGGCCGATACAGAATATGGGGGAGTTCACCGTTGTCCCGCGGGCCGATGACAAACAGGTTGCTGGCTTTATGGGCGGCGCCGCCGGCATGGGTCAAAAACGCCAAGGGGCGGCCAACGATGACGGCCTGGCCGATGCTGCGCTTTTGCGGATCGCTCTGCAGCAGGGCCTGCACCACTCGCACGCCTGCGGGGGTAAACCCGTGGCATTGCCGCAGGCGGTTTTCCAGGGCGCGCATCGGCAGTTGCAGCGCCATCTGCTCGACAAACAAACGCCGACGGCGTGCCGCCTCTACCGGGTCTGACACTAACGCGGTCTTGAGTCGCGCCGGATAATGCCGGCCCACATCAACGGTTTCGATGAGCGTTTTCAGGTAGCCCGGCGTGACCCACCCGCCCGGCGCCTCTGGGCGGATCTGCACGTTGGCGTAGGGTGTGGCAAAGGGATTTTCCAGCGACCACAGCGTCAAGCTCTTGGTGGTGCGCTGGATCCAGCCCACGGTTGCGCCTTGGGTGCGTTCAAAGGTCAGTTGGCAATCATCCGGATTGACCGGCACGTGTTGCGGGTAATCCAGGCGCATCTGGCGTTGCAGCGCCTTGCGCGCATACACGTCGATCGGATCGAGCCCGTCGAGGAACGATGCGCCAGCGCTGCGTTTTTGCAAGTGCGCCAAGCGCTCAAGCCACTGGCCATAGGTGTATCGATCAGCGCTGTCGGCCGTCTGCAACCACAGGGGCAACTGCTCTTCGTGGGGTTGCTGGACATAATCGGCATCGAACCACACCTGGGGTGCGGTGAGCTGGCTGAACAGGTGCTTGTAGCTGTCGACGCTGGGCAGGGCCTGCCAATTGACCTGTTGCAGGTTACGCAGTTGGCGCTCCAGCAAGGCCTGGGCCTGTGCATCGAACACATCGCTCTGGGGCTCCTTGAGCACCCAGCTGACGAGCTGGCCGGGCCTGTAGTTGCTCATATAGCGCGGCAGCAAGGCGCCTAACTCGTCCTGCGTCGTGAGTTTGAGCACACTCATCGCCGGCACATAGACCAGGGTCACCGGCTGCTGCGCCACCTGGCGCTGCAAGACCAACAGCGGCAGCCACTCCCCCGGCCGGCCCTGCTGAGCGGCATAGACTTGATAAATGTGCAGCACATCCGGCAAGCCCAGCGCCTGGCGATCCGCCAGATAGCCCCAAAGCTGCTGCGGGCCGTCGCCCAAGCCCAGCAACTGCCTGCCCTCCTGCGACGTCAGCGGCGGGTTTTGCCGGGCCGTGAGTAGGCACGCGCGCAATTGCTTGCCCACCGCGCCCCAGCGACTGAGGCCAGGATCATCCGCTACCGGCGCACTCCAGAAGCCCACAAGCTGCGCACTGAAGGCATCGAACAAGCCAGGGGCCAGGGCGTCGAGCATGCGCGCGATATCGTCGACCGATACCCCAGCGGGAGCCGGGATGAGGTCTTGGCTGATGGAACTGACCAGCAATTGGTGAAGGTCTGCGCTGTAGGGCACCTGGGTGCTCATGCGACGCTGGATCAACGCATCCCCCAAGGAGGTGAGCTGCCCATAACTGTCATCCTCCTGGTTTCGCACGCCGAGCCAGGTACTCGTGGCGCGCAGGCCGGCGCCCGCGTGCCCTTCGTCAAGCCAGTCCTGGATCATCGACTCGGCCACCTGCATCAATGTCGGGCGCAGGGCAAACACACGCCCGAGATAGTCGCGGGAGGCATACGCCGGTGAAGTGTCGTGAAGTGCCGCCGTTGGATGGCTCATGTCGCGCGTCCTGCTGATTCGGAGCGAGGAAAGTAAGCTGGCCATGGGCGTGCGAGGCGCTACATAAATCAATGCACCGCGAAACTCTGTGTACTGAAAACGCTACAGCGGAACGTTTTCAATACACTGTCGATCGTCCTTCGCCATGCAAGGCTTTGATCCGCATAGGCTTTTTTTCTGCCATCGAAGCGTAGCGATTTCGCTACAGTCGTTAGCAGCGAGCACTCATCAACATTTTTTAAATCTTTGATTTATAACGATAAAAATATATTGGCCGCATTTTTGCTAAGGACTTAGCCATTCCAATCCCGTCCACCAGACGATTCTGGCCCTGAGGAGTTTCCATGAGCGAATTGCGTTTTACTGAAGATCACGAATGGCTGCGTGCCGAAGCCGACGGCAGCGTCACCGTGGGTATTACCGCGTTCGCGCAAAACGCCCTGGGTGATGTGGTGTTCGTCCAATTGCCTGAGCTGCAGGCCTACGATCAGGGTGCAGAAGCTTCCACCGTGGAGTCGGTCAAGGCGGCCAGCGGCGTGTACATGCCCCTGACCGGTGAAGTCCTGGAAGTGAACGAAAAGCTCAGCGACAGCCCGGAACTGGTCAACGAAGACCCGATGGGCGAAGGCTGGTTCTTCCGCTTCAAACCAGCTGATGCCGCTGCGGTAGCTAAGCTGTTGGATCAGGATGCGTACGACCGCCTGATTAAAGCCAACGCTGAAGCTTGAGGAGCGCGCCATGAGTATCAACCTGAGCACCGCCAACGAATTTATCGCCCGCCATATCGGCCCGCGCCAGGACGACGAGCAGCAGATGCTCGCGACCCTGGGCTTTGATTCCCTCGAAGCCCTGAGCGCCAGCGTGATCCCGGAAAGCATCAAGGGCACCGCCGTGCTGGGCCTGAGCGATGGCCTGAGCGAAGCCGATGCCCTGGCGTCGATCAAGGCCATCGCGGCCAAGAACCAGCTGTTCAAGACTTACATCGGCCAGGGCTACTACAACTGCCACACGCCGTCGCCGATCCTGCGCAACCTGCTGGAAAACCCGGCCTGGTACACCGCCTACACGCCGTACCAGCCAGAAATTTCCCAGGGCCGCCTGGAAGCGCTGCTGAACTTCCAGACCCTGATCAGCGACCTCACCGGCCTGCCGATCGCCAACGCATCCTTGCTCGACGAAGCCACCGCCGCCGCCGAAGCCATGACCTTCTGCAAGCGCCTGAGCAAGAACAAAGGCAGCAACGCGTTCTTCGCCTCGGTGCATAGCCACCCGCAAACCCTCGACGTGCTGCGTACCCGTGCCGAGCCGCTGGGCATCGAGGTGGTGGTGGGCGATGAGCGCGAACTGACCGACGTCAGCCCATTCTTCGGCGCCCTGCTGCAATACCCAGCCAGCAATGGTGATGTGTTCGATTACCGCGAACTGACCGAACGCTTGCACGCCGCCAACGCCCTGGTGGCGGTGGCCGCCGACCTGCTGGCCCTGACCCTGCTGACCCCGCCGGGCGAGTTCGGTGCCGACGTGGCCATCGGCAGTGCCCAACGCTTCGGCGTGCCCCTGGGCTTTGGTGGCCCGCACGCGGCGTACTTCTCCACCAAGGACGCCTTCAAGCGCGATATGCCAGGCCGTCTGGTCGGGGTGTCCGTAGACCGTTTCGGCAAGCCGGCCCTGCGCCTGGCCATGCAGACCCGCGAGCAACATATCCGCCGCGAGAAAGCCACCAGCAACATCTGCACCGCCCAAGTGCTGCTGGCCAACATCGCCAGCATGTACGCGGTGTACCACGGCCCCAAAGGCCTGGTGCAGATCGCCACACGTATTCATCACCTGACCGCGATCCTGGCCAATGGCTTGACCGCGCTGGGCCTCAAGGTTGAACAAGAGACGTTCTTCGACACCCTGACCCTGGCCACCGGCGCCAACACCGCAGCCCTGCACGACAAGGCCCGCGCCCAGCGCATCAACCTGCGCGTCGTGGACGCGGCACGCTTGGGCCTGTCGGTGGACGAAACCACCACCCAAGCCGATATCGAAACCCTGTGGAGCGTGTTCGCAGGCGGTAAAGCCCTGCCGGACTTCGCCGCCCTGGCCGCCAGCGTCGACAGCACCCTGCCCGCAGCACTGCTGCGCCAGTCGCCGATCCTCAGCCACCCGGTGTTCAACCGTTATCACTCCGAAACCGAGCTGATGCGCTACCTGCGCAAACTGGCCGACAAGGACCTGGCACTGGATCGCACCATGATCCCGCTGGGCTCGTGCACCATGAAGCTCAACGCCGCCAGTGAAATGATCCCGGTGACCTGGGCCGAGTTCGGTGCCCTGCACCCGTTCGCCCCGGCCGCGCAAAGCGCCGGCTACCTGCAACTGACCAGCGAACTGGAAGCCATGCTCTGCGCGGCCACCGGTTACGATGCGATCTCCCTGCAACCGAACGCCGGTTCCCAGGGTGAGTACGCAGGCCTGTTGGCGATCCGTGCCTATCACCAGAGCCGTGGCGAAGAGCGCCGCGATATCTGCCTGATTCCTTCGTCGGCCCACGGCACCAACCCGGCCACCGCCAATATGGCCGGCATGCGCGTGGTGGTGACCGCGTGCGACGCCCGTGGCAACGTGGATATCGAAGACCTGCGCGCCAAGGCCATCGAACACCGCGAACACCTCGCGGCGCTGATGATCACCTACCCCTCGACCCACGGTGTGTTCGAGGAAGGCATCCGCGAAATCTGTGGGATCATCCACGACAACGGCGGCCAGGTGTATATCGACGGCGCCAACATGAACGCCATGGTCGGCCTGTGTGCACCGGGCAAGTTCGGCGGCGACGTATCGCACCTGAACCTGCACAAGACCTTCTGCATCCCCCACGGCGGTGGCGGCCCGGGCGTAGGTCCGATTGGCGTCAAGTCGCACCTCACGCCCTTCCTCCCAGGCCACGCGGCCATGGAGCGCAAGGAAGGCGCGGTGTGCGCAGCACCGTTTGGCAGCGCGAGCATTTTGCCGATCACCTGGATGTACATCAGCATGATGGGCGGCGCGGGCCTCAAGCGCGCTTCGCAGCTGGCGATCCTCAATGCCAACTACATTTCCCGTCGCCTGGAAGAGCACTACCCGGTGCTGTACACCGGTAGCAACGGCCTGGTGGCCCACGAATGCATCCTGGACCTGCGCCCGCTCAAGGACAGCAGCGGCATCAGCGTGGATGACGTGGCCAAGCGCCTGATCGACTTTGGCTTCCATGCGCCGACCATGTCGTTCCCGGTCGCCGGCACCTTGATGATCGAGCCGACCGAAAGTGAATCCAAGGAAGAACTGGACCGCTTCTGCGACGCCATGATCGCGATCCGCGAAGAAATCCGCGCGGTGGAAAACGGCACGCTGGACAAGGACGACAACCCGCTGAAGAACGCGCCGCACACCGCTGCCGAAATCGTCGGTGAATGGAGCCATCCGTACAGCCGCGAACAAGCGGTGTACCCAGTGGCGTCGTTGATCGAAGGCAAGTACTGGCCGCCGGTTGGCCGGGTCGATAACGTGTTTGGTGATCGCAACCTGGTGTGTGCGTGCCCATCGATCGAGAGCTACGCCTGATCTGACTGAGTGAATACGGTCAAAAATGTGGGAGCGGGCTTACTCGCGAATGTGGTGGTTCAGTCACCAGATGCATCAACTGACACTCCACATTCGCGAGCAAGCCCGCTCCCACAATTGGACCGATTGTACCCGCCACATAATAAGAAACCGGAGAACCACTCATGTCTTTAAGCGTGTTCGACCTGTTCAAGATTGGCATCGGCCCCTCAAGCTCTCACACCGTTGGCCCGATGCGCGCCGCAGCCCGATTCGCCGAAGGCCTCAAGCGTGACGACCTGCTGCACGCCACCACCTGCGTCAAGGTGGAGCTCTATGGATCGCTGGGCGCCACCGGCAAAGGCCACGGCAGCGACAAGGCCGTGCTGCTCGGACTGGAAGGCGAACACCCGGACACCGTCAACACCGAAACCGTGGCGACGCGCCTGGCGCAGATGCGCAAGGACGGCTGCCTGAATTTGCTCGGCGAACACAGTATTGCGTTCAACGAGAAAGAACACCTGGCGATGATTCGCAAACCCCTCGCCTACCACCCCAACGGCATGATCTTTCGTGCGTTTGACGCCGCCGGTATCCAGATTCGCAGCCGCGAGTACTACTCGGTGGGCGGCGGTTTTGTAGTGGATGAAGACGCCGCCGGCGCCGACCGGATCGTCGAAGACGCTACGCCCCTGACCTTCCCCTTCAAGCATGCCAAGGATCTGCTTGGCCATTGCACCACCTATGGGCTGTCCATCAGCCAGGTGATGCTGACCAACGAAAGCGCCTGGCGCCCGGAAGCCGAGACTCGCAGCGGCCTGCTGAAGATCTGGCAGGTCATGCAGGACTGTGTGGACGCAGGCTGTCGAAATGAAGGGATCCTGCCGGGAGGCTTGAAGGTCAAGCGTCGCGCCGCGGCGTTGCATCGCCAACTGTGCAAGAACCCCGAATCCGCCCTGCGCGATCC
This sequence comes from Pseudomonas sp. WS 5027, assembly GCF_012985695.1. Taxonomy (NCBI): domain Bacteria; kingdom Pseudomonadati; phylum Pseudomonadota; class Gammaproteobacteria; order Pseudomonadales; family Pseudomonadaceae; genus Pseudomonas; species Pseudomonas sp. WS 5027. The sequence continues at coordinate 10,991 of NZ_JAAQWU010000044.1, forward strand.
GCTGTCGGTGCTGGACTGGGTCAACCTGTACGCCCTGGCGGTCAACGAAGAAAACGCCAATGGCGGGCGCGTGGTCACGGCGCCCACCAATGGTGCCGCCGGGATCGTGCCGGCGGTTTTGCACTACTACATGCGCTTTATTCCTGGTGCCAATGAAGATGGGGTGGTGCGTTTCCTGCTGACCGCCGCGGCCATCGGCATCCTCTACAAAGAAAATGCCTCGATCTCCGGGGCCGAGGTCGGCTGCCAGGGCGAAGTGGGCGTGGCCTGCTCCATGGCGGCCGGGGCCTTGTGCGAAGTGCTGGGCGGCACGGTTTCCCAGGTGGAAAACGCCGCCGAGATCGGCATGGAGCACAACCTCGGCCTGACCTGCGACCCGATTGGCGGTTTGGTGCAGGTGCCCTGCATCGAGCGCAATGCCATGGGCTCGGTGAAGGCAATCAATGCGGTGCGCATGGCCTTGCGCGGTGATGGTCAGCACTTTGTGTCCCTGGATAAGGTGATCCGCACCATGCGCCAAACCGGCGCCGATATGAAAAGCAAATACAAGGAAACCGCCCGTGGCGGTTTGGCCGTCAACATTATCGAGTGCTGATGCTTATAACCGCGCCAGCACGTTTTTCAGGAGCTGAATATGTCCACCGAAACCCTGTTGAAAACCCCGCTGCACGCCCTGCATCTCGAACTGGGCGCACGCATGGTGCCGTTCGCCGGCTATGACATGCCGGTGCAATACCCGCTGGGTGTGATGAAAGAGCACCTGCACACCCGTGAACAGGCCGGGTTGTTTGATGTGTCGCACATGGGCCAGATCCGCCTGACCGGCGCCAACGCGGCCAAGGCCCTGGAGACCCTGGTGCCCGTAGATATCATCGACTTGCCTGTGGGCATGCAGCGCTACGCCATGTTCACCAATGAGCAGGGCGGCATCCTCGACGACCTGATGGTTGCCAATCTGGGTAACGACGAACTGTTCCTGGTGGTCAACGCCGCCTGCAAGGATCAGGACCTGGCCCACCTGCGCCAGCATATCGGCGAGCAATGCCAGATCGAGCCGCTGTTTGAAGAGCGCGCCCTGCTGGCCTTGCAAGGCCCGGCGGCGGTGAAAGTGCTGGCGCGCCTGGCACCGGAAGTGACCAAGATGACCTTTATGCAGTTCGCGCCCCTGCGCCTGCTGGGGGTGGAATGCTATGTCAGCCGTTCCGGCTATACCGGCGAAGACGGTTTTGAAATCTCCGTACCCGCGGCCAACGCCGAGAGCCTGGCCCGCAGCCTGCTGGCCGAAGCGGAAGTTGCAGCCATTGGCTTGGGCGCTCGCGATTCCCTGCGCCTGGAAGCCGGCCTGTGCCTCTATGGCCACGATATGAACAGCGAGACCACGCCGATTGAAGCCAGCCTGCTGTGGGCCATTTCCAAGGTCCGCCGTGCTGATGGTGCGCGTGCGGGTGGTTTCCCGGGTGCCGATCGGATCTTCACCCAGCAGCAGACCGGTATCAGCCGCAAGCGCGTTGGCTTGTTGCCACAGGAGCGCACGCCGGTACGTGAAGGGGCAGAGATAGTCGATGAAAACGGCACGGTGATCGGCACCGTGTGCAGCGGCGGCTTTGGCCCCAGCCTTGGCGGCCCGCTCGCCATGGGCTACCTCGACATGGCCTACACCGCGCTGGATAGCCAAGTCTCTGCGTTGGTGCGTGGGAAAAAGGTGCCACTTCGTGTAAGTAAAATGCCATTCGTGCCACAACGTTACTTCCGTGGCTGATTGACTGTTCCTATAAGTAACGCGGTTGTGTTCATTCGCACTAATCTGTAACACAACCGCCATAAAACAGTGCACTGACGATAGTCAATGTTATGTCGTTTAACCTATAACAAGTGACCCACGCTATCGAATAACACAGTGCGGCATTGTTGACCGAAGTGTCATGAAGGCGAGTAAATACGCGGCTTGCAGAGGGCTTGTTTTTCCTGTGTTAGTTGGCGTAGAGTTTGCCCACTGTGTTTGCATGGGTCGCTTGGAACCTGGACCTGGGCAGTAGCTGAAGTAGTTGTGCTACAACCCGTTCGACGTCTCTTACTTTCCTGCAACCCAGCCCAGTACTCTTTCATGTGAAAGGGGCTGTCATTAATTTTTAGCGTCAAGGAAATAAGAAAATGGCTGAACGTCAGAGCGGTACCGTCAAGTGGTTTAACGACGAGAAAGGTTTTGGTTTTATCACTCCAGAAAGCGGTCCGGATCTGTTCGTGCACTTCCGCGCTATTCAGGGCAACGGCTTCAAGAGCCTGAAAGAAGGCCAGAAAGTGACCTTCATCGCTGTGCAGGGCCAAAAAGGCATGCAAGCGGACGAAGTACAAGCAGAAGCCTGATCCTTAGTGCGACAAAAAGCCTCTGATGGTGACATCAGAGGCTTTTTTATGTGTATTTGTCCGTAAAATGGCTTTTTTCCTTCAGAGAGCCGAGCCATGTCGAAACACCTGCTAAGCCCCCAAGGCGAATTCCCCGCCGTTGGCCTGGGCCGTCGTCTGGCAGCGATGTTCTATGACTTCCTGTTGTGTACTGCCCTGCTGATCGTCACTGCCTTCCTCTATAAGCTGGTGTGGATCGCATTTGTCGGCGAAGCAAAGATGCGCACGCTCTCGGAATCCGGCGCGCTGGACGGTGATCCGCTGCTGTCGACGATTCTGTTTTTTGTGCTGTTTGGTTTCTTTGCCAAGTTCTGGACCCATTCCGGGCAGACGCTGGGTATGCAAGTGTGGGGCGTGCGCGTGCAGAACGCGGATGGCTCACGCATCAGCCTGTGGCAGGCGCTATTGCGCTTTGTAGTGTCAATTGCATCGTGGTTATGTGCAGGGCTGGGATTTATCTGGTCGCTGGTGGACAAGAAACAGCGGGCCTGGCATGACATCTACTCCGACACGCAGCTGGTGCGGATCCCGAAGAAAAAGAAATAGCGCCCAAACGAAGTAAATCAAATGTGGGAGCTGGCTTGCCTGCGATAGCCATAGGTATCTACACAACTTTCAGAAACTGACGAACTCCCCCGTGGCGAGCGGGCTTGTCGGAACGCCGCATCGCCCGCGCTGGGCTGCGAAGCAGCCCCAAAAAGCCCGCCGCGTTTCTTCAGATAAACCGCGATGGCCGGGTTTAGGGCTGCTTCGCAGCCCAGCGCTGGC
>NZ_JAAQWU010000045.1:0-13823 GCF_012985695.1 Pseudomonas sp. WS 5027
AGACCCAAGCCCTGGTAATCCTCGCCCGCAAGCTCTGCCGGGTGGCATTCGCGCTGATGAAAAACCAGAGCGAATACCAACCGAACTTAAGGTTGCAGGGTTTACCTGCAACATAGAATCTCCCACAGTTGATTGCATTCCACATCGCTTACAGGGATGTCTTGGCAGCGACCGGACTAGTTTTGCGCTTGCTGCACAGGCCGTAATACAACAACCCGCCCAACGCCGACCCAGTGAACCAGCCGTAGCTGTAGAACCAACTGAACGCATCGCTACCCAGCGACAACAGGGTCAGCACCACCGGCACGCCAAACGCGATAAATCCCGCCACATTCCACGCCGGATACACGTCATCGCGGTACAACCCCGCCAGGTCCAGTTGCTGGCGACGGATCAGGAAATAGTCCACCACCATGATCCCGGCAATCGGCCCCAACAGGCTCGAATAGCCGAGCAACCAGTTGGAATACACGGTTTCCAGGCTGACATCGGAAACAATCAGGCCCAGTTTTTTCAGCAGTTCATGGGCCATCAGCGCCAACCCCACCAGGCCAGTCAGAATCACCGCCGTGGTGCGGTTGATCAGCTTGGGGGCGATGTTCTGGAAGTCGTTGGTGGGCGAGACAATATTCGCCGCCGTGTTGGTCGACAGTGTGGCAATGATGATCAACGCCATCGCCACCGCCACCCACACCGGGCTCTGGATATGCCCGATCAGGGTCACCGGGTCGGAGACGCTGACGCCCACCAGCTTCACCGACGCGGCGGTCATGATCACGCCCAGTGCAGCGAACAGGAACATGGTCAGTGGCAGGCCGAAAATCTGCCCGAGAATCTGGTCCTTCTGGCTTTTGGCATAGCGACTGAAGTCGGGAATATTCAACGACAAAGTGGCCCAGAACCCGACCATCGCCGTCAGCCCGGCCATAAAGTAACCCGTCAGGCTCGCACCTTCGGGACGCTTGGGCGGGATCGCCATCAATTCGCTGAGGGACACATTGGGCAACGCCCACACCAGCAAACCGACGCCCACAGCCACCAACAGCGGCGCCGACAGGGTTTCCAGCCATTTGATCGACTCGGCACCACGCAGCACCACCCATAGGTTCAGCACCCAGAAAATCATGAAGCCGATCACCTCGCCGGTGCCGCCCAGGCTCTTCCAGCCCTCGAAAATCGAGCCGAGGAACAAGTGGATCGCCAGCCCGCCGAACATGGTCTGGATACCGAACCAACCGCAGGCCACCAGGGCGCGGATCAGGCACGGCACATTGGAGCCCAGAATGCCGAAGGACGAGCGCAACAGCACCGGGAACGGAATGCCGTACTTGGTGCCGGGAAAGGCGTTAAGCGTCAGGGGGATGAGCACCACGATATTGGCCAGCAGGATCGCCACCAGCGCTTCGCCCACCGACAGGCCGAAGTACGCGGTGAGCACCCCGCCCAGGGTGTAGGTCGGGACGCAGATCGACATGCCGACCCACAGGGCGGTGATGTGCCACTTGTTCCAGGTTCGCTCGTGCACCTTGGTCGGTGCCATATCGTGGTTGTAACGGGGGCTGTCGAGGACGTCGCTGCCGGCGTCGAGTTCATACAGGCCGTCGCGTTCTATGACTTGCGATCTGTTCTGTTGCATGGCCGCTCCACGGTTTTTTTTTAAATTATTGTTGCTCATCCGGCGCTCAACGCTGGATGGCCGTAGTCCCGCACGAACATGACATCACGGACCCGGCCAACCGGCAGCGCACTCAATTACCGTGCCGCACGCCGTCACCTCGTCCGTACCGCTTATATAACTGGCTGATGTTTATCAGCTTTATTTTCTCTACCGAAAAGTCCCACGACACTTTCAACGTTACTCAGGCCAAATAACGCAGAAGTTGTCCGAACAATCAGGACTCAATCTGGTGCAACACAATTATTTTTATTACTGCCCGCCGTCAAGAGGCAACTCTCAAGCGCCTGATTTGCAATAGGAAATGTTGCTCATATTGAGAACCTGTCAAGTGCGTCAAAATGGTGAGAGCGCGCTACATTTTGGGGATTTTCATTTTTTATCGTTAACATTCAATTACTTATCAAAGATATATGCTTATAAAAAATAATCTTGATCATTCGAAAAACTCGGGCTAGTTTCTATTCCTGTCACCAATGACAAGAATAGATCTTGCACAGTGAGCAGCACTACAACACTTAGAACTGGCATAAGCCGGTCAAGCCTCTGAGGAACTCGGCATGTCTCTGTTGATCCGTGGCGCTACCGTTGTTACCCATGATGAAAGTTATAAAGCCGATGTCTTGTGCGCAGACGCTCTAATCCGCGCCATTGGCACTAACCTGGATGTTCCCGCCGGCACCGAGATACTCGATGGCAGCGGCCAATACCTGATGCCCGGCGGGATCGATCCCCATACCCACATGCAACTGCCCTTCATGGGTACGGTGGCCAGCGAGGACTTCTTCAGCGGCACGGCAGCGGGCCTGGCGGGTGGGACTACGTCGATCATCGACTTCGTGATTCCCAACCCGCAGCAGTCGTTGATGGAGGCCTTTCACCAGTGGCGCGGCTGGGCCGAAAAGTCGGCCGCCGACTACGGGTTTCATGTGGCGATTACCTGGTGGAGCGAACAGGTCCGCGAGGAAATGGCCGAACTGGTGACCCATCACGGCATCAACAGCTTCAAGCACTTCATGGCCTACAAGAACGCGATCATGGCCGCCGACGACACCCTGGTCGCCAGCTTCGAGCGCTGTCTGGAACTGGGCGCGGTGCCCACCGTGCACGCAGAGAACGGCGAACTGGTCTATCACCTGCAACGCAAGCTGCTGGCCCAGGGCATCACCGGCCCCGAGGCCCACCCACTGTCGCGCCCTTCGCAAGTGGAAGGCGAAGCCGCCAGCCGCGCGATCCGCATTGCCGAAACCATCGGCACGCCGCTGTACCTGGTACACGTTTCGACCCAGGAAGCCCTCGACGAAATCACTTACGCCCGCGCCAAGGGTCAGGCGGTCTATGGCGAAGTCCTGGCCGGGCACCTGTTGCTGGACGACAGCGTGTACCAGCACCCCGACTGGCAGACCGCAGCAGGCTACGTGATGAGCCCGCCCTTCCGCCCACGCGGGCATCAAGGGGCGCTGTGGCGTGGCCTGCAATCAGGCAACCTGCACACCACCGCCACCGACCACTGCTGCTTCTGCGCCGACCAAAAGGCCGCCGGGCGTGACGACTTCAGCAAGATTCCCAATGGCACCGCCGGCATCGAAGACCGCATGGCATTGCTATGGGACGAAGGGGTCAGCACTGGGCGCCTGTCGATGCAGGAGTTCGTTGCGCTGACCTCCACCAACACCGCAAAAATCTTCAATCTCTACCCGCGCAAGGGCGCGATCCGCGTCGGTGCCGATGCCGACCTGGTGCTGTGGGATCCCCAGGGCACGCGGACCATCTCGGCCAAGACCCACCATCAGCAGGTGGACTTCAACATCTTCGAAGGCAAGACCGTACGCGGCGTGCCCAGCCACACCATCAGCCAGGGCAAGCTGGTGTGGGTCGATGGCGATTTGCGCGCCGAACGTGGTGCCGGGCGCTATGTCGAGCGGCCGGCGTATCCGGCGGTGTTCGAGCAGTTGCGCAAGCGCGCTGAGCATTCCAAACCAGCCGCTGTAAACCGCTGACATCGCCAATCGCAGGCAAGCCAGCTCCCACACTTGATCGGGTTCACACAGTTCAAATGTGGGGGCGGGCTTGCCCGCGATGAGGCCAGTGCAAACCACAAAAAAACCAATGCCCGCCAGAGGCAAAAAACCGTGAGGCCACTACCGTGATCCAGACCCTGACCCACCTTCCCCATCCCCATGAAGACGGGGCCACCCTCGCCCGCCATTTCAGCGACCTGGCACCGCCGCTCAACGCCCGCCAGGCGCATCTGGAAGCCTCGCGCTGCCTGTATTGCTACGACGCACCGTGCGTCAATGCCTGCCCCAGCGAGATCGATATCCCATCGTTCATCCGCAACATCCACACCGACAACGTGCAGGGCGCAGCGCAGAAAATTCTCTCGGCCAATATCCTCGGCGGCAGTTGCGCACGGGTGTGCCCGACCGAAATCCTCTGCCAGCAAGCCTGTGTGCGCAACAACAGCGAAGAATGCGCACCGGTGCTGATCGGCCTGTTGCAGCGCTACGCCGTAGACAACGCGCACTTTGACCAACACCCCTTCCAACGCGCCGCCGCGACCGGCAAGCGCATCGCGGTGGTGGGCGCGGGGCCTGCGGGTTTGTCCTGCGCCCACCGCAGTGCCTTGCATGGGCATGACGTGGTGATTTTCGAAGCCCGGGAAAAGGCCGGTGGCCTCAATGAATACGGGATCGCCAAATACAAACTGGTGGATGACTTCGCCCAGAAGGAGCTGGATTTCCTCCTGCAGATCGGCGGCATCGAAATCCGCCACGGCCAGCGCCTGGGCGACAACCTGAGCCTGAGTGACCTGCACCAGCAATTCGACGCGGTATTCCTCGGCCTGGGCCTAGCCGCCAGCAAGCATCTGGGCCTGCCCCACGAGGATGCCCCCGGACTGCTCGCCGCCACCGACTACATCCGCGAACTGCGCCAGACCGATGATCTCAGCCAACTGCCCCTGGCCGATCGCTGCATCGTGCTGGGTGCCGGCAACACCGCCATCGACATGGCCGTGCAAATGGCCCGCCTGGGCGCGCGCGACGTCAACCTGGTCTACCGCCGTGGCCTTGCCGACATGGGCGCCACCGGCCACGAGCAAGATATCGCCAAGGCCAACCAGGTGCGCTTGCTGACCTGGGCCCAACCCGAAGCCGTGCTGTTGGATGACCAAGGCCAAGTGCGCGGTATGCGCTTTGCCCGCACGCACCTGGAAAACGGCCGCCTGCACACCACCGGCGAAACCTTCGAGCTGGCGGCAGATGGGATCTTCAAAGCCATCGGCCAAGGCTTCGACGAGCAGGCCTTGCACGACCCACTGGCCCAGCAACTGCAACGCCAGGGCGAGCGGATCTTTGTCGATGCGCAGCTGCAAACCAGCATCCCCGGCGTGTATGCCGGCGGCGATTGCGTCAGCCTCGGGCAGGACCTCACCGTCCAGGCCGTGCAACACGGCAAGCTGGCCGCCGAGGCCATGCACGCTCAACTCATGCTCAATGTGGAGGCTGCGTAAATGGCCGATCTATCGATTGTGTTCGCCGGTATCAAAGCCCCCAACCCGTTCTGGCTAGCCTCCGCGCCACCCACCGACAAAGCCTACAACGTGGTGCGCGCCTTCGAGGCCGGCTGGGGTGGCGTGGTCTGGAAAACCCTCGGCGAGGACCCGGCGGCGGTCAACGTCTCGTCCCGTTACTCGGCGCACTTTGGCGCCAACCGCGAAGTCCTGGGCATCAACAATATCGAGCTGATCACCGACCGCTCCCTGGAGATCAACCTGCGGGAAATCACCCAGGTGAAAAAGGACTGGCCCGACCGCGCCCTGATCGTGTCGTTGATGGTGCCGTGCGTCGAAGAATCATGGAAAAACATCCTGCCGTTAGTCGAAGCCACCGGTTGCGACGGCATCGAGCTGAACTTCGGCTGCCCCCACGGCATGCCGGAACGCGGCATGGGCGCGGCGGTGGGCCAGGTGCCGGAATATGTGGAGCAGGTCACACGCTGGTGCAAGACCTATTGTTCGCTGCCGGTGATCGTCAAGCTCACGCCCAATATCACCGATATCCGCGTGGCCGCCCGGGCCGCCTATCGCGGTGGCGCCGATGCGGTATCACTGATCAACACCATCAACTCCATCACCAGTGTGGACCTGGAGCGCATGGTCGCTCTGCCGATCGTCGGCACCCAAAGCACCCACGGCGGCTACTGCGGTTCGGCGGTCAAGCCGATTGCGCTGAACATGGTCGCTGAAATCGCCCGCGATCCCCAGACAAAGGGCCTGCCGATCTGCGGGATTGGTGGCATCGGCAACTGGCGCGATGCCGCAGAGTTCGTGGCCCTGGGCTGTGGCGCGGTGCAGGTATGCACGGCGGCGATGCTGCATGGTTTTCGGATTGTCGACGAGATGAAGGATGGCTTGTCGCGATGGATGGACAGCCAAGGCTACAGCAGCTTGCAGGATTTCTCCGGGCGCGCCGTGGGCAATACCACAGACTGGAAATACCTGGACATCAACTACCAAGTGATCGCCAAGATCGACCAGGCCGCCTGCATTGGCTGCGGACGCTGCCATATTGCCTGCGAGGACACTTCGCACCAGGCGATTGCCAGCCTCAAGCAGGCCGATGGTACCCATGTGTACCAAGTGATCGACGACGAATGCGTGGGCTGCAACCTGTGCCAGATCACCTGCCCGGTGGCGGACTGCATCGAGATGGTGCCGATGGACACGGGCAAACCGTTCTTGAATTGGACACAGGATCCACGCAACCCCTACCGCGAGGCGGTGTAAACCATCTATTGCCAGGGGGCTCGTTGTGGCGAGGGGGCTTGTCCCCCGCTGGGCTGCGCAGCAGCCCCGGTCAGCCTCACCTCGGCCTTTCAGACACACCGAGGTGACCGGTTTTGGGGCTGCTGCGCAGCCCAGCGGGGGACAAGCCCCCTCGCCACAACAAGCCCCTGACCACAGCCCCTGACCACAACAGGCCCCCTGACCACAGCGAGCCCTTTCACGGCCTCAGCCCACGCAACCGGTGTAGCCTTTTAAATCGCGATGAGGCCTCAACCCCACCACAAACTCAGGGCTCCAACCCAATCCCCCGCAAAATCACACTGGTCACCGTCTGCACCGCCCGCTCGAACTGCATGTCCGACAACGCCTGATGATCATTTAGGATCATCACCTGGTGATCAAAGTCGGCATAGTGCTGGGTCGAGGCCCAGATCATATACAGCAGGCTCGAGGGTTCCACCGCGAGGATGCGTTTGTCTTCCACCCACTGGCGGATTTTCGCTTCCTTCATTTTGGCCCAGTCGTACAGGCTCGCATCCAGCGCTTCGCCGAGGGTTGGCGCGCCGTGGATGATTTCGTTGGCCCAGACTTTCGAGCCATAGGGACGGCTGCGCGAATGCTGCATCTTCGCCCGGATGTAGCTGCTGAGGACCACGCGCGGGTCATCGAACATCTCGAAGCACAGGGCGTCCTGCTTCCACACTTCCAGCAGGTCGAACAACACCGCGCTGTACAGCTCGCTCTTGGTGCTGAAGTAGTAATGCAGATTGGAGCGCGGCAGTTGCGCCTGTTCGGCAATGTCGGCCATGGCGGTGCTGCCATAGCCCTTCTCGGCGAAGACCTTTTCAGCGGCCAGCAGAATCTTTTCGACGTTGACCCGACGGATACCGATCTTGTGATTGCCCATAGGGGCTCCCTGACAACGACATGCCTGGAAGACTACCATCCGCTCTAGATCGGGGCGACAGCCTGAGTAGAAACTTCGTACACTGCCCGCTTCTCCCATTGATAGGTAGTGCACGATGTTGATCAAGAAAGCCCTGACTACGGTGACCTTGCTGGCCTCGCTGCTAGGTGCTTCGGCAGCCTTTGCCCACGCGCACCTGAAAACCGCCACGCCGCCAGCCGACAGCACCGTCGCCGCGCCCGCTGACCTGCGCCTGGTGTTCTCCGAAGGTATCGAGGCCACGTTCACCAAGGTCTCCCTGAGCAAAGACGGCACCGAAGTGGCAATCAAAGGCCTGCAAACCCCAGACGCAAACAAGAAAACCTTGGTGGTGACCCCAGCCGCGCCGTTGACCGCTGGCACCTACAAGGTCGAGTGGCACGTCCTCTCGGTCGACACCCACAAAAGCGCTGGCAGCTATAGCTTCAAGGTCGGCCAATAACCCATGGCAACCCTGCTGGTGCTCTGCCGTTTCCTGCACTTTATGGTGGTTTTGCTGATGTTCGGGGCCTGTGTACTCAGGCCCTGGCTATTGGGCGCAAGCCAGCGGCCCGCCCTGGACCGGCAGTTGTCACGCATCACCACGCTGCTGGCCTGGCTGGCCCTGGGGTCGGGTGTGAGCTGGCTGCTGTTGATCAGTGCCAGTATGGCCGGCAGTGAACTGGCGGCGCTGGACCTGGCGACGGTGCAGTTGGTGCTGGGCAAGACCTTCTTCGGCCAGGTCTGGAGCCTGCATCTGTTGCTCAATGGCCTACTGGTACTGAGCCTGCTGACACCCTGGAATCACTTGCGCCTGCCCCTCAGTGCGCTGCTGCTGGCCACCCTGGCCCCCGTGGGGCACGGCGCGATGCTCAGTGGCCTCAATGGGCAATTGCTGATCCTCAACCAGATGGTGCACCTGTTTTGCGTCGGTGCCTGGCTCGGTGGGTTGTTGCTGTTGGTGTTGATCCTGCGGCACGCGGCACTCTACCCGCTGGAGACAATCCTTCGGCGCTTCAGCGGTGTCGGTTACCTGTTGGTGGCCGGTTTGCTGGTCACCGGGCTGATCAATATCCGTGTGCTCACCGGGCAGTTCTGGCCGACCCCGCTGTTCAGCGGGTTTGCCTTGATCCTGTTGATCAAGGTGCTGCTGGTGGCGGGGATGCTGGGCCTGGCATTGCTCAATCGGCTGCGGATCAAGCATTGCCAGCAGCGCGTAGGGCAACTGCAGGCCAGTGTGAAGCTCGAATGGTTGTTAGGCGTGGCCGCGGTGGCGGCGGTGTCCCTGCTGGGCACCCTGCCGCCGATGCTGTAGGAGCGAGCTTGCTCGCGAAAAACTTACCGACAACGCGTTTACCCAGGCAGCCCGCGTTATCGTTGACGACTTTCGCGAGCAAGGGATGTGTTGAATGTCAGGGCGGGCTGTTTTTCAGGCGGCCCGCCGTGTCGATACTGACCACCACCGACAACCCCGGCCGCAGGCGTTCGCTCTGCTCCTGATCCGGGTCCACGGTGATCCGCACCGGCACCCGCTGCGCAATCTTGACGAAGTTGCCGGTGGCGTTATCGGCCTGCAACAGGCTGAACTCGGCGCCCGTGGCCGGCGAGATACGCTGTACCGTGCCATGGAATTTGCGGTGGTTGAGGGCATCGACGGTGAACGTCACCGGTTGACCCACTTGCACATGGTCCATCTGGGTTTCCTTCATATTGGCGATCACCCACAACTGGTTCGGCACCAGCGCCATCAACTGCGCACCGGAGTTGACGTAGGCCCCCAAACGCACGCCGATCTGCCCCAACTGACCGTCCCGTGGCGCCAGCACGCGGGTGTTGGACAGGTCGATGCGCGCCAGCTCCACCGCGGCCTCGGCACTGGCCACGGCAGCTTCCAACGAGCCGCGATTGACGATCACCGTCTGCAAGTCCTGGCGGGCGATTTCCAGGCTGGCCTGGGCCTGGGCCACGGCGGCAATGGTCTGCGCGTTGGCGGCGCGGGTCACGTCCAGTTCACGGCGCGACACCGAGCCATCGCTGATCAGTTCTTCGTTGCGTCGCAGGTCGGCCGTGCTTTTGCGCGCCTGGGCCTGGCTGTCGGCCAGGGCGGCCTGGCGCAGCTTGATGGTCGCCTCGGCGCTGTTGCGCTGTTGCACCACGTTGGCCAGGGACGCCTGCTGCACCGCCAATTGCGCTTGGGCCTGGTCCAGGCGCTGCTTGTAGATGCGGTCATCGAGGCGCACCAGCAGATCCCCAGCCTTGACGTGCTGGAAGTCCTGCACCGGCACCTCAAACACATAACCGCTCAGTTGCGGGCCGATGATCGTCACCTGGCCGCGCACCAGGGCGTTTTCGGTGGTTTCCACGGCGCTGCTGAAGGGCGGCAATTGCCAGGCGTACAACACAATCAATACGCCGACGATAGCAATCGCGGCAAAGCCCAAAGACGAAAGGATGCGCACACCCAGCGAGCGCTGTTCGGTGATTGTGGCTCCGGGCGGCGTGGTGCCCTCCGGGGTGGAAGCAATGGCATTGGTGGTCGTGGTGGTAGCCGTAGGTTCGCTCATGAAGAAAGTGCGCCGCTAGGTTGAACGGAAGGCGCTGCACTGGCGGCAGCTTTCTTGGTGGTGCTCATCAGCCACAGGCTGCGGGTAAAGATCCACAACATGGTCAGTATCGCGATGATCGCGATCAGCATGAACACATCGTTATAGGCCATCACATTGGCTTCACGGGTGGCCGCCGTGGCCAGGCTGCGGATGCCCAGCAGGTTGCGCAACTCCGGATCGGCAACCACCGAGCCGTAAGCCGAGCCGCCGCTCTGCACCCGGGCCGCCACCCGCGGGTCCAGCAACGTCAGGTGTTCGACAATCATGCTGGAGTGAAACTTCTCGCGCACGATCTGGAACGTGCCGAGCAACGCCGCGCCCAGCAGCCCGCCAAGGTTCTGGCATATCCCAAACAGCACCGAAAAACTCACCAGGTTGCGCGGGTTGCTCAACACATTGCGCATACCCAGCACCATGGTCGGGCCGAGGAAGAAAGTACCGCCAAACCCCAGCAGAAACTGGCTAACGTACATGTTCTCTGGTCGGGTCAGGTTGCTGGAGAAGCTGTCCATCACGGAGCCGGTGGCCATCAGGGCCAGGGAAATCACCAGGGGCATCAGCAAGTGCGCCGGGTTGATGGTCAATGCGCTGATCACCAGGCCACTGATCGCTCCCAGCAGCATCACCAGATACAACGTGCGCATCTGCTCGCTGCTCATATTCAGCGCCTGCAAAAAGCCCACGGCGCCGGTGGACTGCTCGGACAGCACCATGCGGATCAGGATCACGGCCAGAGCGAGGCGAATCATCACCCCGCCGCCCAGCCAACGGGTCATCAGCAGCGGGTTGGCGCGGTTATGCTCGATGGCCAGCCCGGCCATGATCAGCACCAGCGAACCGGCGCAAGCAACGCCAATCCACGGCGCTTCCAGCCACCAGTCGATACGCCCCAGGGACAGCACCGCACACAGCAATGCCACGCCCGAGGCGAGCAAGGCGAAGGTCAGGAAGTCGAGTTTTTCAAAGGTCTTGAAGCGGTCGCCCGGTGGCAACTTGAGCAGGAATACACAGCCCAGGCAGGTCAGTGCCATGCCCAGTTCAAACAGGTACAGGCCGCGCCACTCGGCGATCTGCAGCAAGTCTTCGGAAAACAGCCGCGCCATCGGCAGGGCCAGTTGCGCAGTGCCCAGGCCCAGTACCAGGGCCTTGAGCCGCCACTTTGCGGGGAACGCCTGGACCATGTAATACAGGCCCAGGGAACTGAGGGCCGCGCCAACCATGCCGTGGGCCGCACGCACGGCAATCGCCGAACTGAGGTCATTGACGAACAAATGGCCAAAGGTCACCAGGGCGTAGAGCACCAGGAACACTTCGGTAAATGCGCGCAAGCCGAACTGCTGGCGGAACTTCACCAGCAGCAGGTTCATCGACACGTTGGTCATCACATAAGCGGCGGGCAGCCAGGCCATTTCGGCAGTGGTCGCGCCCAATGCGCCTTGCAGGTACGGCAGGTTGGCGATCACCAGGGCATTGCCCAGGCCACCGGTGATTGCCACCAGCACGCCAACCAGGGCAAAAGCCCAGCGCTTGAGCGTGGGGTGATGGGGCGTCGATGGCGACCCCGGCAGGCTGGGGCGCTCGTGGGGTTGCCAGGCATGCGGGGTGTATTTATCCATTCGTGACCTTGATGACCGACGCACGAGGCCGGTAGAACCCTGACTCAGAGCGTAGTAGACCTGAGCGGGGTTGATCTTGTCATCTTTGTGGGAGCTGGCTTGCCTGCGATGCAGGCGCCGCGGACTGGGGGGGTGTACATATCCGTTGCTGCGGTCATGGCGGCTTTTGGTTCCGCTCTTACAGCGGCTCACTTTTGAAGAGCGCAAAAGTAAGCAAAACGCTCTTGCCCCACCACTCGGTGCCTCGCCTAGGCTCGGCATGCCCGCAGTCAGGCATTGCTCCGTGGGCCCGCCGCGATCGGCCATCCATGGCCGTGTCGCGGCTACCCCGGCATCCTGCCGGGGTGCCCACTGCGCAATACCTGCCTGCGGCCATCGTGGTTTGACGGGGCGCTTAAGATCAAAAGCAGAGCAACAGCAACAACAAAGCCAGCTCCTACAGGGGATTGGGGTCAACTCATCAGATCCAGCCCAGCCAGCTCCAGTAGGTCGCGGCAAACACCAGCATCAACAGGTAGCCAATCAAGGTCACCAGCAGCCCCACCTTGGCAAACTGCCGTGCGGTGAAGGTGCCGGTGCCCAGGCACACCATGTTTTGCGGGGCGTTGATCGGCAGGATGAAGCCATAACTGACCACAAACCCCAGCAACATGGTCATGCCCAACCGGCTGAAATCACCCGGCAGGGTTTGCAGCACGGCAATCAGGATCGGCAGCAAGGCCGAGGTCAATGCGGTGGCGCTGGCAAAGCCCAGGTGGATCACAATCAGGAACGCGCCCAGGATCGCAAACACCCCCAGCGGCCCCAGTTGATCCAGGCCGGTGTGCCCCACCACCTGCGCGCCCAGCCACTGCCCGGCCTGGGTGGTCAGCAGTGCCGTGCCGAGGCTGATGCCTACGCCGAAGACAATCACCGTGCCCCAGGGGATGCGCGATTGCACGTCCTTCCAGGTCATCACCCCGATGCCCGGCAGCAGCAGGATCACCAGGCCGGCGTAGGTGGTGGAAGTGGTATCGAAGCTGTGCAGACGCCCTTCCGTGGCCCAGGCCAGCAGCAACATGACCGAGACCGTCAGCAAGCGCTTCTGCGGCCCGGTCATGGGGCCGATATCCACCAGGGATTGCGCCACGGCTTCCTTGCCGCCAGGGATGCTGTTGCTCTCCGGTGGCAGCAATTTGAGCACCAGGAACAACAGCACCGCCGACATGATCAGTGCCCACGGCGCCCCGGCGATCAGCCAGTCGATCCACGACACGCGCTGGCCGAGCATCTTGTCCATAAAGCCCACGGTCAGCAGGTTCTGCGCGGCGGCGGTCTGGATGCCGACGTTCCAGATACTGGTGCCCTGGGCCACGACGATCATGATCCCGGCGGCGATATTCGAGCGCTTGTCCACGCCAAACGCGGCAATCACCCCCATCATGATCGGCACCACGCAAGCGCTGCGGGCCGTGGCGCTGGGCACCACCAGGCTGAGCAGGATGGTCACGGCAATCGCGCCCACCAGGATCCCGCGGGTGCTGGTGCCGACCCGGGTCAGGGTGACCAGGGCGATGCGCCGGTCCAAGCCGGTGTGGGTCATGGCCGCCGCAATAAACAACGCACCGGCCACCAGGGCCAGGGCCGGGTTGGCAAACCCGGTGAGCGCCATGCTGATCGCCGGGCTGGAACCGATCAGGTGCGCAGGGTCCTGCAATGACGGCGCGGTGCCCAGCAGAAACGCCATCAACGAAGTAATCATGATCGCACTGGCTTCGTAGGACACCGCTTCGGTGATCCACACCACCACGGCAAACGCGAGGATCGCCAGCATCCGGTGGCCGGCTACCGGCAAATCGGCGGGCAGCGGCAAGAGCAGCACGCCGATCATCACCAGCACGGCGATCACCAGGCCCATGGGCAGCTTGAAAGAAACAGCAGGTGTTGCGGGGGCACTCATGGAAATCTCCGTCGGCCATGACAATCAAGGCCTGCAGCATGAGGCAAAGCGTCGCGGCGGGTCTTGACAGGTATCAAGGCACGGGCAGTTTTGAGCCACCCTCATCGCAGCATCGGTATCTACACAACTTTGCCGCATCGCATAAATTCAAGCAGATAGCGCAGTTGTGGCGAGCGGGCTTGTGTGGCGAGCGGGCTTGCCCCGCGCTGGGCTGCGAAGCAGCCCCAAAAAGCCCGCCGCGTTTCTTCAGATAAACCGCGATGGCCGGGTTTA
>NZ_JAAQWU010000046.1:0-13276 GCF_012985695.1 Pseudomonas sp. WS 5027
GC
This sequence comes from Pseudomonas sp. WS 5027, assembly GCF_012985695.1. Classification (NCBI taxonomy): domain Bacteria; kingdom Pseudomonadati; phylum Pseudomonadota; class Gammaproteobacteria; order Pseudomonadales; family Pseudomonadaceae; genus Pseudomonas; species Pseudomonas sp. WS 5027. The sequence goes on from NZ_JAAQWU010000046.1 coordinate 3, forward strand.
TGGGCTGCGAAGCAGCCCCAAAACCAGCCGCTGCGGTGTATCTGGTACAACGCATTCGGCTTATTGGGGCTGCTTCGCAGCCCAGCGCGGGCGATGCGGCGTTCCGACAAGCCCGCTCGCCACAACAGCCCTCTCTGCCTGGATTTAGGCGTTGCGGCAAAGTTGTGTAGATACCGATGGCCATCGCAGGCAAGCCAGCTCCCACATTTGGATCTGCGTCGCTGTTGAGGGCCAGTTACAATGCCGCTCTCCCAAGGAGCCTGCATGTCCACCTTAATCACCGACTGGCGTCACCGCCCCACCCATCGCCGTGTCTGGGCCCTGGCCGCGCCGATGATTCTGTCGAATATCTCGGTGCCGCTGGTGGCCTTGGTGGACAGCATGGTTATCGGCCATCTGCCCCACGCTCACCAGTTGGGCGCGGTGGCCGTGGGGGCCAGTCTGTATACCTTCCTGGCCTGGGCCATGGGTTTTCTACGCATGGGCACCACCGGGTTTGCCGCCCAGGCGGCCGGGCGCAATGATGGCGCGGCGCTGCGGCAAATCCTGCTGCAAGGCCTGCTGTTGGCGCTGGGGTTGGCAATGGTGCTGGGCACGGTGGGCATTCCCCTGAGCCATCTGGCGCTGGAATGGATGCAACCTTCGCCCGAATTGAACCAACTGACCCGCGAGTTTTTCCACACCCGCTTGTTCGGGTTACCTGCGGCGTTGGCTACCTATGCGCTGGTGGGCTGGTTCCTCGGCACGCAAAACGCCCGGGCGCCGCTGGCGATTCTTTTGACCACCAACCTGGTGAATATCGCCCTGAACCTGTGGTTTGTGCTGAGCCTGGACTGGGGCGTGGTCGGTTCGGCGCGGGCCTCGGTGATTGCCGAATGGACCGGCGCCCTGCTCGGCCTGACCCTGACGCAAAAAGCCCTGCGCGCCTACCCCGGGCATATCGCCTGGGCGGCGCTCAAGGTTTGGCAAAGCTGGCGTGCGCTGCTGGCAGTCAATCGCGATATTTTTATCCGCAGCCTGGCGCTGCAATCGGTGTTTTTCATGATCACGGTGCAAGGCGCACGGTTGGGCGATGCCACCGTCGCAGCCAATGCCTTGCTGCTCAATGGGCTATTGCTGACGGCCCATGCCTTGGACGGGCTCGCCCACGCAGTGGAAGCACTGTGCGGCCACGCCATCGGCGCCCATGACCGCCAGGCGTTGCGCCGCTCGCTGGTAGTCGCCTGCGGCTGGTCGCTGATCGCCAGCCTGGGGTTTGTGTTGTTGTTCACCTTCGCCGGCCACTTGTTTATCGCCATGCAAACCGATATCCCCAGCGTGCGCGAAACTGCCGATATCTACCTGCCGTACCTGGCGGTACTGCCGTTGATTGCGGTGTGGAGTTATCTGCTGGACGGTTTGTTTATTGGCGCGACCCGCGCGCGGGAGATGCGCAATGGCATGTTGCTGACGGTGCTGATGATGCTGCCAGTTGCCTGGGCGTTGCAGGGGTTGGGTAACCACGGGTTGTGGATAACGTTCCTGCTGTTTATGGCGGTGCGCAGTTTGACGTTGTGGGCGATTGCCTGGCGGCTGAATCGGCAGGGGCTTTGGCTGGGCGCCAACTAGTGTGGGAGTGGCGGTGCGACGATTCGACTTGCCCGCGATGACCACAGGTATCTACACAACTTTGCCGCAACGCCTAGATCCAGGCAGATAGCGCAGTTGTGGCGAGCGGGCTTGCCCCGCGCTGGGCTGCGAAGCAGCCCCAATAAGCCGAATGCGTTGTACCAGATACACCGCAGCGGCTGGTTTTGGGGCTGCTTCGCAGCCCAGCGCGGGCGATGCGGCGTTCCGACAAGCCCGCTCGCCACAGGAGAGTTCGTCAGTTTCTGAAAATTGTGTAGATACCTATGCCGCGATGACGGCAGATCAGTCAGCACCTGTATTGACTGATCCACTGCTTTCGCGGGCAAGCCCGCTCCTACACAAGCGGGCTCCCACAGTTTGAATCGCTGCCTGCCGGTCTTAGGAGGACAGGTAGGACGAGCGAGTCAGGCCCAGGCGCAGCGCATCCAGGAACTGGGTGCGTTCGGCCGCGGTGATCTTCGCGCTGGCGCACTTGTCACGGTAGTGGGTCATCAACTCCTCCGGCGACAAGTGCACGTAGCGCAGCATGTCCTCGATGGTGTCGTGGGTCTCGATCCCGGCGCTGTACACCGAACCGTCATCACGCTGGTAGATGTTCACCGAGTCGGTGTCGCCGAACAGGTTGTGCATATCCCCGAGGATTTCCTGATAGGCGCCCACCAGGAAGATCCCCAGCAGATAATCTTCGCCTTCGTTCAAGCCATGTACCGGCAGGCTGGTCTCGATGCTCTGCTCGTCGACGTATTGCTTGATCTTGCCGTCAGAGTCGCAGGTCAGGTCCTGCAGCACCGCGCGGCGCAGCGGCTCTTCGTCGAGGCGGTGCAGCGGCAGGATCGGCAGGACCTGGCCGATGGCCCAGGTGTCCGGCAGGCTCTGGAATACCGAGAAGTTGCAGATGTACTTGTCGGCCAGCTTGTCGTTGAGTTCGTCCAGCACCTGGCGGTGCGAGCGCTGGCGGGCCTTGAGGGAGTTGTGCAGGCGACGGCACACGGCGAAGTAGCACTGTTCGGCCAGGGCTTTTTCCGCGAGGGTCAGCTTGCCGTCGGCGTACTGGGCGGCCACGTCGCTCATGTAGTGGGTGGCGCGCCAGTAGGTTTCGGTGACCATTTCAATGTCGGTCGGACCCAGCAGGTCTACCAGCCATTGCACGGTTTCCGGCAGGCTTTCCTTGTTCTCGATCACCGGCACGTCGTCGTTGTGTTTCTCGACGTCGGTCACCTGCACCACCAGCATGGCGTGGTGGGCAGTCAGGGAGCGGCCGCTTTCGGAGAAGATGTTGGGGTGCGGCAGGTTCTGCGCATCGCAGAATTCCTTGAGCATGCCCACCACCACACCGGCGTAATCGTCCATGTCGTAGTTGATCGAGCTGGCGTTGCGCGAGTGGGTACCGTCGTAGTCCACGCCCAGGCCGCCGCCGACGTCGATGTGGTCTACCGGCAGGCCGAGGTTGCGCAACTCGCCGTAGTAACGGATGGCTTCCTTGAACCCGTGCTGGTAGTCCGCCAGGTTGGCGATCTGCGAGCCCATGTGGAAGTGCAGCAGGCGGATGCCCTGGTCCAGGCCTGCAGCGCGGAAGCGCTCGACCACCGACAGCAGTTGCGCCGCCGACAGGCCGAACTTGGACTTCTCGCCACCGGTGTCTGCCCACTTGCTAGACGCCAGGGACGACAGGCGCACCCGCAGGCCGACCTGGGGCTTGACCTTGAGGTTGGCGGCTTCTTCGATGACCAGGCCCACTTCGGACTCTTTCTCGATCACGATGAACACGTTGTGGCCCAGCTTCTGGCCCATCAGCGCCAGGCGGATGAACTCACGGTCCTTGTAACCGTTGCAGACGATGGTGCCGCCTTTCGGCGCCAGGGCCAGCACGGCCAACAGCTCGGGCTTGGAGCCGGCTTCCAGGCCGATGGACACGTCCTGGGTGGCGATGATGTTCTCGATCACTGCTTCTTGCTGGTTGACCTTGATCGGGTACAGCGCGGTGTATTTGCTCTGGTATTCCAGGCGCTCGATGTTTGCGTCGAAGGCACCGGTCAGCTGACGCACGCGGTCTTGCAGGATATCCGGGAAGCGCACCAGCAATGGCAGGGACAGGCCGCTTTTGCGCAGCTCGTCCACTTGCTCGTACAAATCGATGGGCGAGCTGTTCGGGCCGTTCGGACGGACTTCAACGCGACCGGCATCATTGATCGCGAAATATCCGGCCCCCCAATGGCGAATCCCGTAAACACTGCGGCTGTCCGCAACTGTCCATTGGCTGCCATCGTCTTTGCGTGTGCGTCGTACGGACATCGAAGTCCCCTATATAAAGTCGAAGAGCGCCACCCAAGTCAGAGGCTGGCGCAGTCTAAAGAGTGAAAATGACGATTTGCCTGTGAGAGGGGTAGACCCCACTTGCAGGACAGAGTTTAGACACCGGTCAGGAACAGGCTCTGTGAAACCATGGAGACGACGAGCGCGCTCGTCGGTGCGGGTTTCACAGAGGCTGCTAGCCGCCGGATTTCTTCGCCTTGTAACCGAGCTTGATCAACTCGGCCAACAGCAACTCGACGTGATCGCCCTGGATTTCGATGATCCCGTCTTTCAGGGCGCCACCGGTGCCACAGCGCTTCTTCAGCACGGTGGCCAACTCCTTGAGTGGCTCGGCTGCCAGGGGCACGCCGGTGATGGTGGTCACCGTCTTGCCGCCACGGCCCTTGCTCTCACGACGAACGCGGGCAATACCGTCACCTTCGGGAATCAGGGTCTGTTTGCAGGTACAGGCGTCCACGGGCTGGCGACAGTCCGGGCAATGCCGACCTGCGTCGGTGGAAAACACCAGGCCACCAAGGGCGGCGAAGGATGCGGCTTTTTTGGCCACCGGCAATCCTCTTGGGAGGATGAAGACTGGTCAGTACCCGCAATGGGCGGCTGACCGCGAAGCCCCACTCAGGCAGGGGCAGCGCTACCGAACCGACAAGGCCTCCCCGCCCCTGTAGAAGCGAGCTTGCTCGCGAAAATCGTCAACGATAACGCGGGCATTCAGACAGCACGCGGTGACATTGGGTTTTTCGCGAGCAAGCTCGCTCCTACAGGGGCCGGGGAGACGCTGTGGCGGTTCGGCTTGAAAAGTCGCGCAGTGTAACGGCAAAAAGCCTACTTGCTAAGAGCCAAATGGCGCCAATTTATGCAACTTTAGCGACGTGCAGCCAGATAGCGTTTCAAGGCGGCCAGGGAGTCGGGGCAATATGGCTTTTGCTGGATATCCTCAAGCACCGCCTCGATGCTCATAAAGCGCGCTTCCAGCACTTCTTCGGGCTGCAACTGCAGCGGCCCATCCCAGACCGCCGAGAACGCCGAGCACCAGAGCCGGTTGCCCGTATCCTCAAAGAAAAAGTGATCGTGAGCGGTCAATTCAACACCACTGACGCCCAACTCTTCCTCAAGCTCACGGGCTGCCGACTGTTCATAGGTCTCGCCAGCCGCCACCATCCCGCCCGCCGCCACATCCCAATAACCGGGATAGATGGCTTTGCTCAGGGTGCGCCGATGCACGCACAGCTCACCCTTTGAGTTGAATAGCATGATGTAGGTACCGCGCCCGATCAGCCCGCGCTCACGCAGGTCGGCGCGCACCAGAGCGCCGAGCAGGTTGTCCTGCTCGTCGACCCAGGCAATGTGCTCGGCATCCGAGGCCGCGCGGTGCGCGACCTCCTTGGCACTATCGACCATGACTCAACCCTGGTTCAGCAGTTGACGCAAGTCGATCACCGCCGCGTTGGCGCGGGAGATGTAGTTGGCCATCACCAGCGAGTGGTTGGCCAATACGCCATAGCCACTGCCGTTGAGGATCATCGGGCTCCACAGGGTTTCCTGGGACGCCTCCAGTTCACGAATGATCTGCCGCACGCTGACGGTGGCGTTTTTCTTGGCCAGTACGTCGGCAAAGTCGACTTCGATGGCACGCAACAGGTGGGACAGGGCCCACGCCTGGCCACGGGCCTCGTAGAACACGTTGTCGATCTGCATCCATGGGGTTTCCACCACTTCTTCATCGAGCTGCGGCACTTCGCCCGGCGCCAGCGTTTCGGTTTTCAGCGCGGTGTTGAGCTTGACCCGGCCAACACTGGCCGACAGGCGCTGCGACAACGAACCCAGGCGAGTGGCGACATCACCCAGCCAGTTGTTCAGGTTGTCGGCACGTGCATAGAACAGGGCGCCTTTCTGGTTGGGGTCGGACAGGCGCGCCTGATAGCGGTTCAGGGAGTTGATGCCTTCCTGGTACTCCGATTCGCTGGAGGGCAGCACCCAGCTCTTGTTATCAAAGTTGAAGCGCGGCTCGGCCTTCGCCAGGTCGGCGTCTTCGGCCGACTGCGATTGCGAGCGGGCGAAGTCCTTGCGCAGAGCGCGGGTCAGGTCGCGCACCTGCACCAGCACGCCATATTCCCAGCTGGGCATATTGTCCATCCACAACCCTGGCGGGAAGCGGTCGTTGGAAATATAGCCACCCGGCTTGTTCAGCAGAGTGCCCACCACGGTCTTGACGGTTTCGACGGTGGTAAAGCCGATCACCATTTGCTTGCCGTCTTTTTCGGCGGCAATTTGCGCGTTTTGCTGGACCGGGAACAACGCCGGCTCCTGGCTCCAATACCAACCCAGGCCACCGGTGACCAACAGGTAAATCACAACCAGGGTCAGCAGGGCCCGGCTCATCAGCAGATTACGAAAATAGCTGCGGGAGGCCGACTTGGGCGCAGGGCTTGGGCCTGGGGCGCTGCCTGCACGGTTTTTCCAGTCCAGCATGGCGGATATCCTTTCAGTCACTTGAGTTCAATAGCTACGACCACAACCCTACCCCATCGTGCCCGTGTGTGCGGGGCTTTTAATCAAGGTGGCGCAAAGCTGGCACTCAACTATAAAGGATGGGCGCTGATGCGCCTATGCGACCCAACAGTCAGCAAATGAATCCTCTGGACGTTGCAGTTAATTGACGTATGACACTCGTGCGAATCAAAAGAGGTGCTAGCATAGAGCCACCAGTCGACCTCAGCATGCACCCTTACCTAGTAGTCAGGATATGACCGAGCCAGAAGACCCCAGCCGTGAGCGTCTCAAGCACCACTTTGCCCAGCGGGTAATTCATCAGGCGCGTCAAATTCTTGAGATCTGGCAGCGTTTGCAGCGCAGCGAATGGTCGAACGCCGAATTGAACGAGCTCAGCGAGGCCAATCTGCGCCTGCTGCGTTTTGCCGAGCGCTTTGAACAACCCGAGCATGGCCAACTGGCCCGGCATATCATCGAGTCGCTTAAAGCGGTGGACGAAAACCGCGGCCGCCTGAGCAGCAACCTGATCACCGACCTCAACCGCTTGATGCAGCGCCTGTCACGCACCGGCCTGCGCCAGGGCGACCAGTTGGACCAGACCTTCCTGCCGCCAATGCGCAAGCCCATCTACGTGATGCTGGCCGATCACGACCGCGCCGAGCGCCTGGCCAAGCAGTTGGAGTTCTTTGGCTTGAGCGCCCAGTCCCTGGACAGCGTGGCCGCCTTCCGTTCGTCCATGGCCGAACGCCTGCCAGCGGCGATTGTGATGGATGTGGACTTCTGCGGCACCGGCCTGGGCCTGAAACTGGCTGCCGAGGCCCAGGAAGGCCTGGAGCAGAAACTGCCGCTGCTGTTCTTCAGCCTGCACGAAACCGACACCCCCACCCGCCTGGCCGCCGTGCGCGCCGGGGGCCAGGAGTTTCTCACCGGCACCCTGGAAGCCTCCAGCCTGCTGGAAAAAATCGAAGTCCTGACCTGCGTCGCTCAGTACGAACCTTATAAAGTGCTGATCATCGACGACTCCCGCGCCCAGGCGATGCACACCGAACGCCTGCTCAACAGCGCCGGGATCGTCACCCGCACCTTGATCGAACCGATCCAGGCCATGGCTGAGCTTGCGGATTTCCAGCCCGACCTGATCATCCTCGACATGTACATGCCGGCCTGCACCGGCACCGAACTGGCCAAGGTGATTCGCCACAACGACCGCTATGTCAGCGTGCCGATCATTTACCTGTCGGCCGAAGACGACCTGGATAAGCAGCTGGACGCCATGAGCGAAGGCGGCGACGACTTCCTCACCAAACCGATCAAGCCGCGCCACCTGATCACCACCGTGCGCAACCGCGCCGCCCGCGCCCGCCATCTCAAGGCGCGGATGGTGCGCGACAGCCTGACCGGCCTGTACAACCACACCCATATCCTGCAACTGTTGGAAGACTGCAGCTTCCGCTCGCGTCGCGAGAACAAGCCGCTGAGCTTTGCCATGCTCGACATTGACCACTTCAAGCGGGTCAACGACAGCCACGGCCACCCCATGGGCGACCGCGTGATCAAGAGCCTGGCGCTGTTTCTCAAGCAGCGTCTGCGCAAGACCGACTACATCGGCCGTTACGGCGGCGAAGAATTCGCCATTGTGATGCCCGACACCGACCTGGACGCCGCCTGCAAGGTGCTCGACGAAATCCGTGGGCGCTTTGCCGAAATCCATTACCCGGCCCAGCCCCAGGATTTGTGGTGCACCTTCAGCGCCGGCGTTGTCCAGCTGTGCGACGGCTCCGACAGCCTGATGATGGCCGCCCAGGCCGACGAAGCGCTGTATCGCGCCAAGGACGCCGGACGCAATCGAGTCCATGCTGCGGGCGAATCAAGGCAAAATGCCACCTTTTCACCAGATTCCACTCAGACCGTCATAACGTTGTAACGAAAACGCAATAACTTCAGGCACTTATCCTTCCGCCGTTGGTTGAAACCACGCATGCGCCTGAAGCTGCTGACGAATCTGAACACCCTTCTGCTGGTCGCCGTTTGCCTGGCCCTGGGCGCTACGCTCTGGTGGTCGCAACGCGCCCTCGAACGTCCTTATCTATTGATGGAGCGCTACCTGGGCCTGTCCCAGGCGTTCCAGAACCAGACCGCGCGCAATATCGACGACTATCTGGCCAGCGGCGACGCCTTGCGCCTGAGCGCTGCCGGCCAGAGCCTGGAAAGCCTGCTGCTACACCTCGATGAACTGCCGCCTGAGCTGAGCGAAAAATTGCGCCCCGGCCTGCTGGACCTCGATGGCTTCAGCAAGACCGACCTGCTGGCCGCCGGCAAACTGGCCGGCGACCCACAAGCCTTGCTGCTGCAAGCCGAGCGGGAGCTGGGGGCCAATCTGGAACAACTGAGCCAGTACGCCACGGCAGTCAACTCAGTGGAAGCGCCGCGTTATCTGCCGCCGCTGCTCGCTGCCGCGCAGCATCTGGGCCGGCTATCCCTGGCGCGAGACAAACTGGTGAGCAGCGGGCGCAGTGAACTGGCCGACGATGTAGAGCGCGAACTGGCCAATATCCGCACCCAGGCCGACCGGCTGGAGCAACTGCCGCTGCTGGGTGTGACCGCCAGCAGCGCCTCCAACAGCGATGACTTTTCTGCGTTGATGGGCCTGGAAAGCAACGAGACCAAGGTCGTCGAAGATACCGGCGTCGGCCTCAAGCGCGAACTCAACAGCCTGCTCACACGCTACCCGGCCGAACTTGCGCGTACCCGCGAGCAAATCCAGAAACGCACTGAGCTGGCCGCCGCAACCCACCTGAAAATCAACACCGTGCAGCAAGCGATCGCCGCGCTGGAGCCTGAAGTCCGTGCCCAGCACGCCAAAATCCAGGGTGAAGTGCGCATGATCCAAGGCGTGATGATCGGCCTGATTCTCCTGATCGCCCTGCTCATCGATACCCTGCAACGCCGCCTGGCGCGGGTGCTGACCAGCCTGGCGCCGGCGTTGTCGACCTGGGCCGAGGGCGACTTCAGCCAGCAGATCGCCCTGGGCGCGACCAACCGCGAACTGCATGATATTGAAGCCTCGCTCAATCGCCTGCGGGCTTACCTGGTGAACCTGGTGGGCACTATTCGCACGAATGCCGAGCAAGTAGCCGGCAGCAGCCGCGCCCTGGCCAAGCTGAGCGGCGGCCTGCACGACGGGGCCGAACGCCAGGCCGGCGACACTGCGCAAATCCGTGACTCATTGGGCGAATTGGAAGCCACGATCCAGCAGGTTGCCGGCGACGCCAGTCAAGCCGCCGGGGCCAGCCGCAGTGCCGGCGAGGCCGTGGAGCACGGCCAGCGGGTGATTGGCTTGAGCCTCACCGGCCTGCACGCGCTGGTGGGCGAAGTACAAGACAATGCGCAGATGATCGAAAAACTCGCCGAAGAGTCCGCAACCATTGGCAGCGTGCTGACGGTGATTCGCTCGATTGCCGACCAGACCAACCTGCTGGCGCTCAACGCCGCCATCGAAGCCGCCCGCGCCGGTGAAGCCGGGCGTGGGTTTGCCGTGGTCGCCGACGAAGTACGTTCCCTGGCCCAACGCACTGCAGGCGCGACTGCCGAAATCCAGACCCTGATCGCCGGCCTGCAAACTGCAGCACGGCAATCGGTGGAGGGCATGCGCGCACAGGTCGAACATGCCGAAGCCACCGCCCAGCAGGCCCAGGCAGCGGATGGTGCGCTGGACGAAATCGTCGGCGCGATCCAGACCATTTCCGACACGGCCATTCGTATTGCCGATGTCACGGCGCAGCAGAGCGGCGCAGTCAGTGAGATCCGTGATAACAGCGAGCGGATCCATCAGTTGGGCGAGGACAACCTGCTGCGCATTGGCCAGGGGCGCAGCCAGGGCGAGCATTTGTTGGTGCTCGGCGGGCAGCTCAATACGGCCGTGCAGGCCTTCCGCGTCTGATCCCATCTCCCAAATCAGACGGGAATCAAAAATGTGGGAGCGGGCTTGCTCGCGAATGCGGTGTATCAGTCAACCTATCCATCACTGACCCACCGCATTCGCGAGCAAGCCCGCTCCCACATTTGATCTCCTGAGTACTCGCAACCGTGTTACCAATGACCGGATCGCGCAGCCCAGTCACATACTTTGCGCAATCCTCGCTAATCGTGCTGGCTATTGCAGAGAACTGGACAGTCATAAAGGCTTTGCGGCATAGTCGCCGGGTTCTGACGTACCCACATCCAATAACAAGGAACAGCCGATGGCGACCTTACTGGTTCTGCACGGACCCAACCTGAACCTGCTCGGCACCCGCGAACCGGGTGTGTACGGTGCAGTCACCCTCGAACAGATCAACCTCGATCTGGAACGACGGGCCCGTGAAGCCGGCCACCATCTGCTCTACCTGCAAAGCAATGCCGAGTATGAATTGATTGATCGCATTCACGCCGCGCGCAGCGAAGGCGTGGACTTTATCCTGATCAATCCCGCCGCTTTTACGCACACAAGCGTTGCATTACGTGACGCGCTGCTGGCGGTGAGCATCCCATTCATCGAAGTGCATTTATCGAACGTGCATAAACGCGAAGCTTTCCGCCATCACTCTTACTTCTCCGACGTAGCGGTAGGAGTGATCTGCGGCCTTGGCGCCAGCGGTTACCGACTGGCCCTGGAGGCCGCCCTGGAACAAATTGAAGAACAGGCTAAACGCCCCTGACCGACCCTTGGGAGTTGATGATTCATGGATATCCGTAAAGTTAAGAAATTGATCGAACTGCTGGAAGAATCCGGTATCGACGAGCTGGAAATCAAGGAAGGCGAAGAGTCCGTACGGATCAGCCGTCACAGCAAGACCCCGGCCCAACAGTTCTACGCACCACAGATGCAAGCGCCGGCTCCAGCCGCTGCTGCTCCGGTCGCCGCACCTGCTGCTGCCGCCGCTCCCGCCGCACCGGCCGCGCCAGTGCTCAACGGTTTCGTGGTCAAGTCGCCAATGGTCGGTACTTTCTACCGCACCCCGGCACCGACCTCGCCAGCCTTCGTTGAAGTGGGCAAGACCGTGAAAGTGGGCGACACCATCTGCATCGTGGAAGCGATGAAAATGATGAACCACATCACGGCCGAAAAAGCCGGCGTCATCGAATCCATCCTGGTAGAAAACGGTCAGCCGGTTGAGTACGACCAGCCGCTGTTCACCATCGTTTGAACCGCGGAGCGCCTTCGATGTTGAAACCTGCGAAGAAACTGCAAAAAGTCCTGATCGCCAACCGCGGCGAGATCGCGCTGCGTATCCTGCGCGCCTGTAAGGAAGAGGGCATCAAGACCGTCGCTGTTTACTCGACGGCCGATACCGAACTGATGCACGTGAAACTGGCGGACGAAAGCATTTGCATCGGCCCGCCACTGGCCACGAACTCGTACCTGAAGGTCTCGAACATCATCGCCGCTGCTGAAGTGACTGGCGCCGATGGCATCCACCCTGGCTACGGCTTCCTCGCGGAAAACGCCGACTTCGCCGAACAGGTGGAAAAATCCGGCTTCGCCTTCATCGGCCCGAAAGCCGAGACCATTCGCCTGATGGGCGACAAGGTTTCGGCCAAGGACGCCATGATCGCAGCCGGCGTGCCAACCGTTCCAGGTTCCGACGGCCCGCTGCCTGAAGACGAGGAAACCGCCCTGCGCATTGGTCGCGAAGTCGGTTACCCGGTGATCATCAAGGCCGCCGGCGGCGGTGGTGGTCGCGGCATGCGCGTGGTGCACAAGGAAGAAGACCTGATCGAAGCGGCCAAGCAGACTCGCTCGGAAGCGGGCGCCTGGTTCGGCAACCCGATGGTCTACCTGGAAAAATACCTGACCAACCCACGCCACGTGGAAGTCCAGGTACTGTCCGACGGCCAAGGCCACGCCATCCACCTGGGCGACCGCGATTGCTCGCTGCAACGTCGTCACCAGAAAGTCCTGGAAGAAGCTCCGGCACCGGGTCTGGATGAAAAGGCACGCCAGGAAGTCCTGGCACGCTGCGTCAAGGCTTGCATCGACATCAACTACCGTGGCGCGGGGACTTTCGAGTTCCTCTACGAGAACGGCCGCTTCTACTTCATCGAGATGAACACTCGTGTGCAGGTAGAGCATCCGGTTTCGGAGATGGTCACCGGTATCGATATCGTCAAGGAGATGCTGAGCATCGCCGCTGGCAACGTGCTGTCCTTCACCCAGGACGACGTGAAGATGCACGGCCACTCCCTGGAGTGCCGGATCAACGCCGAAGACCCCAAGACCTTTATCCCAAGCCCTGGCCTGGTCAAGCATTTCCATGCGCCAGGCGGCAACGGCGTACGTGTGGATTCGCACCTGTACAGCGGCTACAAGGTTCCGTCCAACTACGACTCGCTGATCGGCAAGCTGATCACCTGGGGCGCCACCCGCGACGAGGCCATGGCCCGTATGCGCAACGCCCTGGACGAAATCGTGGTCGACGGCATCAAGACCAACATCCCACTGCATCGGGATCTGGTTCGTGATGAAGGCTTCTGCGAAGGTGGTGTGAACATTCACTACCTGGAACACAAGCTGGCCAACCAGTAAGTGCTCCACCCAACAAAGCCGCCTTCGGGCGGTTTTGTTGTTTCTACGGCACTGACTTTCTTTGCTGGATGGATGCATTCCCCCTGTGGGAGCGGGCTTGCTCGCGAAGGCGGTACGTCAGCTGGCACATGAGGTGACTGGTCCAATGCCTTCGCGAGCAAGCCCGCTTGTATGTTTAGACTTGAAGGGGTGGGCGGCGACTAAAAGCCCGATTCCGACTCTAGCCAGTACGGACCGTGGGAGACTTCTCGTCCCGCCCTTTCTACCCTAAGCGCCG
>NZ_JAAQWU010000047.1:0-5337 GCF_012985695.1 Pseudomonas sp. WS 5027
GGGGTTTCGGAATTTAATCTTGACGATGACCTACTCTCACATGGGGAAACCCCACACTACCATCGGCGATGCATCGTTTCACTACTGAGTTCGGGATGGGATCAGGTGGTTCCAATGCTCTATGGTCGTCAAGAAATTCGGGTACTGAGTCGTGGCAAGAATGCCTCGCTTCAGCAAATTGGGTATGTAATAGAAGTCGGTGTTTGCAAGATCGAACTTTCGGTTCATTTCGTCTTCACACACCGCAATCTGGCCTTTCGACGCAAATTGCTTGGGTGTTATATGGTCAAGCCTCACGGGCAATTAGTATTGGTTAGCTCAACGCCTCACAGCGCTTACACACCCAACCTATCAACGTCGTAGTCTTCGACGGCCCTTCAGGGAACTCAAGGTTCCAGTGAGATCTCATCTTGAGGCTAGTTTCCCGCTTAGATGCTTTCAGCGGTTATCTATTCCGAACATAGCTACCCGGCAATGCCACTGGCGTGACAACCGGAACACCAGAGGTTCGTCCACTCCGGTCCTCTCGTACTAGGAGCAGCCCCTCTCAAATCTCAAACGTCCACGGCAGATAGGGACCGAACTGTCTCACGACGTTCTAAACCCAGCTCGCGTACCACTTTAAATGGCGAACAGCCATACCCTTGGGACCGGCTTCAGCCCCAGGATGTGATGAGCCGACATCGAGGTGCCAAACACCGCCGTCGATATGAACTCTTGGGCGGTATCAGCCTGTTATCCCCGGAGTACCTTTTATCCGTTGAGCGATGGCCCTTCCATACAGAACCACCGGATCACTAAGACCTACTTTCGTACCTGCTCGACGTGTCTGTCTCGCAGTCAAGCGCGCTTTTGCCTTTATACTCTACGACCGATTTCCGACCGGTCTGAGCGCACCTTCGTACTCCTCCGTTACTCTTTAGGAGGAGACCGCCCCAGTCAAACTACCCACCATACACTGTCCTCGATCCGGATAACGGACCTGAGTTAGAACCTCAAAGTTGCCAGGGTGGTATTTCAAGGTTGGCTCCACGCGAACTGGCGTCCACGCTTCAAAGCCTCCCACCTATCCTACACAAGCAAATTCAAAGTCCAGTGCAAAGCTATAGTAAAGGTTCACGGGGTCTTTCCGTCTAGCCGCGGATACACTGCATCTTCACAGCGATTTCAATTTCACTGAGTCTCGGGTGGAGACAGCGCCGCCATCGTTACGCCATTCGTGCAGGTCGGAACTTACCCGACAAGGAATTTCGCTACCTTAGGACCGTTATAGTTACGGCCGCCGTTTACCGGGGCTTCGATCAAGAGCTTCGCGTTAGCTAACCCCATCAATTAACCTTCCGGCACCGGGCAGGCGTCACACCCTATACGTCCACTTTCGTGTTTGCAGAGTGCTGTGTTTTTAATAAACAGTCGCAGCGGCCTGGTATCTTCGACCGGCATGAGCTTACGGAGCAAGTCCTTCACCCTCACCGGCGCACCTTCTCCCGAAGTTACGGTGCCATTTTGCCTAGTTCCTTCACCCGAGTTCTCTCAAGCGCCTTGGTATTCTCTACCCAACCACCTGTGTCGGTTTGGGGTACGGTTCCTGGTTACCTGAAGCTTAGAAGCTTTTCTTGGAAGCATGGCATCAACCACTTCGTCACCCAAAGGGTAACTCGTCATCAGCTCTCGGCCTTAGAATCCCGGATTTACCTAAGATTCCAGCCTACCACCTTAAACTTGGACAACCAACGCCAAGCTGGCCTAGCCTTCTCCGTCCCTCCATCGCAATAACCAGAAGTACAGGAATATTAACCTGTTTTCCATCGACTACGCTTTTCAGCCTCGCCTTAGGGACCGACTAACCCTGCGTCGATTAACGTTGCGCAGGAAACCTTGGTCTTTCGGCGTGGGTGTTTTTCACACCCATTGTCGTTACTCATGTCAGCATTCGCACTTCTGATACCTCCAGCAAGCTTCTCAACTCACCTTCACAGGCTTACAGAACGCTCCTCTACCGCATCACCCGAAGGTGATACCCGTAGCTTCGGTGTATGGTTTGAGCCCCGTTACATCTTCCGCGCAGGCCGACTCGACTAGTGAGCTATTACGCTTTCTTTAAAGGGTGGCTGCTTCTAAGCCAACCTCCTAGCTGTCTAAGCCTTCCCACATCGTTTCCCACTTAACCATAACTTTGGGACCTTAGCTGACGGTCTGGGTTGTTTCCCTTTTCACGACGGACGTTAGCACCCGCCGTGTGTCTCCCATGCTCGGCACTTGTAGGTATTCGGAGTTTGCATCGGTTTGGTAAGTCGGGATGACCCCCTAGCCGAAACAGTGCTCTACCCCCTACAGTGATACATGAGGCGCTACCTAAATAGCTTTCGAGGAGAACCAGCTATCTCCGAGCTTGATTAGCCTTTCACTCCGATCCACAGGTCATCCGCTAACTTTTCAACGGTAGTCGGTTCGGTCCTCCAGTTAGTGTTACCCAACCTTCAACCTGCCCATGGATAGATCGCCCGGTTTCGGGTCTATTCCCAGCGACTAGACGCCCTATTAAGACTCGCTTTCGCTACGCCTCCCCTATTCGGTTAAGCTCGCCACTGAAAATAAGTCGCTGACCCATTATACAAAAGGTACGCAGTCACCCAACAAAGTGGGCTCCCACTGCTTGTACGCATACGGTTTCAGGATCTATTTCACTCCCCTCTCCGGGGTTCTTTTCGCCTTTCCCTCACGGTACTAGTTCACTATCGGTCAGTCAGTAGTATTTAGCCTTGGAGGATGGTCCCCCCATATTCAGACAAAGTTTCTCGTGCTCCGTCCTACTCGATTTCATGACTAAGAGATTTTCGCGTACAGGGCTATCACCCACTATGGCCGCACTTTCCAGAGCGTTCCGCTAATCTCAAAGCCACTTAAGGGCTAGTCCCCGTTCGCTCGCCACTACTAAGGGAATCTCGGTTGATTTCTTTTCCTCAGGGTACTTAGATGTTTCAGTTCCCCTGGTTCGCCTCTTACGCCTATGTATTCAGCGTAAGATAACCATCTTATGATGGCTGGGTTCCCCCATTCAGACATCTCCGGATCAAAGTCTGTTTGCCGACTCCCCGAAGCTTTTCGCAGGCTACCACGTCTTTCATCGCCTCTGACTGCCAAGGCATCCACCGTATGCGCTTCTTCACTTGACCATATAACCCCAAGCAATCTGGTTATACTATGAAGACAACATTCGCCGAAAATTCGATAATACTCAGTTACGAGTAACTCACAAATTTTACCTTAGCCTGATCCGTTACCAGTGAAAGTAACGTTCAGTCTATCTTTCTATCACATACCCAAATTTTTAAAGAACGAACTAGTCAAAGACTAGAAATCAACATTCACCATCACAACGATGGAATGCTCATTTCTAAGCTTTATACAAACAGAAGCAGTAGTGGTGGAGCCAAACGGGATCGAACCGTTGACCTCCTGCGTGCAAGGCAGGCGCTCTCCCAGCTGAGCTATGGCCCCGTATTTCTACAGGCGTTTCCCACACAAAATTGGTGGGTCTGGGCAGATTCGAACTGCCGACCTCACCCTTATCAGGGGTGCGCTCTAACCAACTGAGCTACAGACCCAATTTCGGGCGGCTTCTTTTCGTCTTCTTCAATGAATCAAGCAATTCGTGTGGGAACTTATGGAGCAGCTGATGTCGTCGATTAAGGAGGTGATCCAGCCGCAGGTTCCCCTACGGCTACCTTGTTACGACTTCACCCCAGTCATGAATCACACCGTGGTAACCGTCCTCCCGAAGGTTAGACTAGCTACTTCTGGTGCAACCCACTCCCATGGTGTGACGGGCGGTGTGTACAAGGCCCGGGAACGTATTCACCGCGACATTCTGATTCGCGATTACTAGCGATTCCGACTTCACGCAGTCGAGTTGCAGACTGCGATCCGGACTACGATCGGTTTTGTGGGATTAGCTCCACCTCGCGGCTTGGCAACCCTCTGTACCGACCATTGTAGCACGTGTGTAGCCCAGGCCGTAAGGGCCATGATGACTTGACGTCATCCCCACCTTCCTCCGGTTTGTCACCGGCAGTCTCCTTAGAGTGCCCACCATAACGTGCTGGTAACTAAGGACAAGGGTTGCGCTCGTTACGGGACTTAACCCAACATCTCACGACACGAGCTGACGACAGCCATGCAGCACCTGTCTCAATGTTCCCGAAGGCACCAATCTATCTCTAGAAAGTTCATTGGATGTCAAGGCCTGGTAAGGTTCTTCGCGTTGCTTCGAATTAAACCACATGCTCCACCGCTTGTGCGGGCCCCCGTCAATTCATTTGAGTTTTAACCTTGCGGCCGTACTCCCCAGGCGGTCAACTTAATGCGTTAGCTGCGCCACTAAGAGCTCAAGGCTCCCAACGGCTAGTTGACATCGTTTACGGCGTGGACTACCAGGGTATCTAATCCTGTTTGCTCCCCACGCTTTCGCACCTCAGTGTCAGTATCAGTCCAGGTGGTCGCCTTCGCCACTGGTGTTCCTTCCTATATCTACGCATTTCACCGCTACACAGGAAATTCCACCACCCTCTACCATACTCTAGTCAGTCAGTTTTGAATGCAGTTCCCAGGTTGAGCCCGGGGATTTCACATCCAACTTAACTAACCACCTACGCGCGCTTTACGCCCAGTAATTCCGATTAACGCTTGCACCCTCTGTATTACCGCGGCTGCTGGCACAGAGTTAGCCGGTGCTTATTCTGTCGGTAACGTCAAAATTGCAGAGTATTAATCTACAACCCTTCCTCCCAACTTAAAGTGCTTTACAATCCGAAGACCTTCTTCACACACGCGGCATGGCTGGATCAGGCTTTCGCCCATTGTCCAATATTCCCCACTGCTGCCTCCCGTAGGAGTCTGGACCGTGTCTCAGTTCCAGTGTGACTGATCATCCTCTCAGACCAGTTACGGATCGTCGCCTTGGTGAGCCATTACCCCACCAACTAGCTAATCCGACCTAGGCTCATCTGATAGCGCAAGGCCCGAAGGTCCCCTGCTTTCTCCCGTAGGACGTATGCGGTATTAGCGTCCGTTTCCGAACGTTATCCCCCACTACCAGGCAGATTCCTAGGCATTACTCACCCGTCCGCCGCTCTCAAGAGAAGCAAGCTTCTCTCTACCGCTCGACTTGCATGTGTTAGGCCTGCCGCCAGCGTTCAATCTGAGCCATGATCAAACTCTTCAGTTCAAACATCTTTGGGTTTTTAAGAAACCCTAAACTTGGCTCAGCAATCGTTGGTTACATCTTTGATTTCTCGCGGAGTAACTTGTGATGCTGATAATCTTGTTGACTATCAG
>NZ_JAAQWU010000048.1:0-3514 GCF_012985695.1 Pseudomonas sp. WS 5027
AATACTGCCCCTGAAAGCGCAGTGGGTTGTCGACTGTGCCTACATCCAACCGGGTGATTTTTCCGTAGGCCTGGTAATGGGCAGACCAGACGATGTTGCCGTCTGCGCTGGTCAGCTCCTGCGGCGTACCCAGGTGGTCAAGTTGGTAGTGGAAGACCTGTGTATTGGCCGGCCCGAAACCTTCAAGCAAGGCCAGTGGCCTGAAGCTGTCCGGCTCGTAGAGGTAGCTGCGGTGCTGGCCCGCCGTGTGCTCGGCGATAACCTTGTCGCCTTGCCAGAAAAACTCAGTCGTCTTGCCCGCCACGGTTTTGCTGATGCGCCGGCCAAATGGGTCATAGCGATAGCTGGCCTGGCTGCCGTCTGGTTGCGTCACGCCGATCAGGCGGTGCTGGCAGTCGTAGCGGTATTCGGTGACCAGTTGCTGTGCGCGGCCACGGCGTTCGCGTATGAGGTTTCCGAAGGCGTCGTAGTCGTAATGCCGGTCGCCTTGTAGTAACAGGCGGTTGCCGACGACGATGCCGGGGCCTGGGCGGTCTTGCATCAGTAGGTTGCCCGCCGGGTCGTGGGCGAAGCGTTCGGTGGGGGCCTGGGAGTGGTCGGCGCGGGTCAGGCGGTCGAGGGGGTCGTAGTGGTAGTCGTGCTGGCCCTTGCGGGTGTCGAGCAGGCGGGTGAGGTTGCCGCTTTTGTCGTAGGTGTAGTGGCGGTGTTGGTGTTGGGTCAGGCGGCCCTGGTCGTCGTAGTGGTAGTGGCTGAGCAGTTGGCCCTGCTGGCGCTGCTGTTCGCGGCCGGCCTTGAACAGGTGCGAGGTGAGTGTCCGGCCATTGAGCTCAACGGTGGCGAGGTGGCCGCCCTTGTCGTGGTTGAAGGTCAGGTGGTTGTTGTCGGGCAGGCGCAGGTGGTCGAGTTGGCCGCAGCTGTCGTAGCCGTAACGCAAGGTGCCCCAGCCCTGGTGTTCGGCGGTCAGGCGGTTTTGGCTGTCGTATTCGTAGTGCAGCGGCCACTGGCCGTCGTCGACACTTAGGAGATTGCCGAGGCGGTCGTAGGTGTAATCCACCGTGCTGCCATCGGGCAGGGTTTTTCGGATGAGGCGGCCGGCGTTGTCGCGCTGGTAGGCGGTAATCAGCTGACGGTCATCGTCACCGAACTCGGTTTTTTCCTGCAGGTGGCCGTTGAGGTCGTAGACGTAGGTTGTGCGTTTGCCGTCGAAGCCGGTTTCCTGCTGGATCAGGCCGTTGGGGTGGTACGCCAGTTGATAGCGCTCGCCTGACTCGTTTTCGATTTCGGTCAGCAGCAGGCGGGTGTTGTCGTAGCGATAGCGCAGCGCCGTGCCATCGGGGTTGATCCGACGACTGATCAGGTGCAGCCCATCGGCATATTCATACCGGGTCACCCGCCCCAGTTCATCGCGCTCGGCGATGATTTTTCCGTATGGGTTGTAGCTCAATTCGCGGGTGGCGCCGCCCGGCAATACCACTTTGCTCAGGCGGCCTACAGCGTCCCACTGATAATGGGTCAGGGCGCCATGTTCATCTTCACGGGCAATTTGCCGGCCCAGGTCGTCATAGCGATAACGGCGCACGCCGCCGTTGGGCAGTTGCTCCCCAATCAACTGCCCAAGGTCATTCCAGGTCAGGCGCTGACAGCTATGGTCCGGATACCAAACCGCTAAAAGCTGCCCGCGCTTGTCATAGCTGTACTCGGTGACATTGCCGTCCGGATCAGTCTGGCGGGTGATATCGCCCTGATCATTACGCTGGTACTTCCAGACCGCCGCACCCCGGCGCATGACCCGTACGAAACCATGCTCATACTCGTAGGCGGTAGGCTCGTCATCCCCCGGAAACAGCGCCACCAAGCGCCCAGCCTCGTCGTACTGATAAGCCGTAATCGCCCCGAGTGGATCCTGCTCAACCGTCAGCCGACCCTGGGCGTCGTAGGACTTGAAATGCTCGCCGCCATCCGGATCGACCCGCTGCACCAGCCGTGCGCGCAGGTCATGCACGTAGACTTCCTGGCTGCCATCGGCGTTAAGCAGGGTGACGCGGCCGTCGTCATCCCAGACATAGCGCGTATCCATCTGCGTAAAACTGGCCCAATGCCGTACACAGCGCGCTGCCTTGCCAGACCGTTCCCACGCCCAGAAGAAACTCGCCCCACCGGCCAGTTGCCGTTCAGTGATTACCGCAAGGCTGTCGTACTGATAGCGCTCGCTTTCGCCTACAGCATTGATCGCCTCAACCAGTCGCCACTGTTCGTCGTAGCGGTAGGAAACGACGTTCTGCTCAGTCACCCAGGCGTCGTCCGATTCGCTCTCAACACGAAACACCTGGTAGTCCACCGCCACGATATGTCCGCGGTCGTAACGCAGCAGCAACGCCCGCCCGGCATCGTTATCCAGGCGCAGAATCCGCCCCGATACATCGCGGGAAATACGCAGGCGGTTGTCATACCCATCGCTGATCGCCGTCAGCACACCGTCGTGAAAGTGGTAGAACCGTGCCCCTTGAGCCAGCACCAGTTCATCCGACGCCGCCCCGAGATAAATCGCTGCCTCAGCCAGGCTATTGCTGATGGCCGGGCGGGCAGCGGACGGCAGGGGAAAGGTGGTGCTGCGGTTCTCGTGATCGGTCCATACCACCGACTCACCGGCCACCTCCAGCCGCTGCGCCAGGGAATGGCTCCAGCCAAACCCCAGCCCGCAATCCACCTCCACGGCACTGGTGCGATACAGCCGCGTCCAGGCAAACGGCAGTACGCCATCCAGTTCGCCATCGGTCAGGGTCAGCAGTTCTTCGCCGGTGACCATGGACACCGGGCAGCCATGGGTCGCGGTTTTATCGGCGCTGGCGCTGGCTGCGCCGTTGGGGTTTTTCGCGGAGGAGGGCGCGTCGTCCACCGCCTCAAGTTGCTTGAGCGTGGTATTGCGCCGCGCCCCCCAGTGCATCTGCAGGCGACCTTTTTGCAGGCCGCCAACGGCGCCGCGCACGGCCACCGCCTTGTAGCGATCCACCGCCGCCATAAAACGCTTGAGGATGTCGAACACGCCTTTGACGAAGCCCACCGCAAGCTCAACCACTTGCGATCCATACTTCGCCAGGCGCAGCCCCAGATACGCGATCCCGGCGCCTTGCAGGGCAATGGTCAACACCAGCGCAATCAGCAAATCAATGAGCAGCGACACGGCAAACCCGGCAATCACCTCGGCGGTTTTCCCCGCCACCTGGCTGGGGGGCAATGCCGACAGCCAGATCATCGCCGTGCGCAACATCAGGTACAGCGCTGCCTCGTCGCTGGCCAGCAGCATCGCCTGTTCCATCACCTGGGGCGCTTCACGCGCCAGGGCTGCCAGCTCGGCGGCCTGGGTGCCGAGGCGTTCGATGTGCTTGGCCGGGTCCTTGAGGATGTCCTGCACCAGCGAAAGGCTGTCCCACACCTCGGAAATGGCTGACCAGGTACCGGCCAATATCCCACTGCCAATAGCGCTCGCCGTGGAGGCCTGCCAGTGCGGTTTGAA